>JAOTTZ010000399.1 GCA_029864165.1 Burkholderiaceae bacterium | reverse complement strand
TGCGTACGCCCCCCCTTGTTCCTGCCCAAAGCGTTACGAATGCCCGCCGACCCCGCGTCCGGGTGTGGCGAACGCGTGCGCAGCGCCTAGACTCCAAAGGAATAGACGCGAGCTGATACGACCCCTACACCATGCCCCCCGCAACGGCGATCCCGGATCAAGTCAAGGCACCACGGTTCAACCCGGGGCCGTCCGCGGAGATACGCCGCTTCTCGGCCGGACTGCGGGTTGTCACCGCCCTGCTTGTCCTGGTGCTGTTCGTCGGCAACGAAATCCACGACAACCCGTGGGCGCCTGCGGTGTTGCTGGGTTACTGCTTGTGGTCGGTGTGGTTGCTGTGGGTCGAAACCAGCGGGCGCGCGCGTCATTCGGCGCTGTGGCCCTACTGGATCGATGTGCTCTGGTCGTGCCTGATGATGAACCTCTGGAGCGCCGGCGCCAAGATGATGGTCCTCACGTTGGTGCACCCGGTCGTGCTGGCCAGCATCGCGTATGGCGTAGCGCAAGGCTTGCTGGTGGCGCTGCTGGCAACCGCGGGCATGCTGCTCGGCGATGCCGGTGAACTGATGCGCGGCCTCAGCCGCAACTGGCTGCAGACGGTGGGGATCTTGATCGTGCTGCTCATGGTGCCTGCGGCGGCCATGGTCGCGCGGCCTATGAGCTTGCTGCGTCGCCGCCTGGCGCTGTTGGGCGAGATCGATGCCCACTTGGATCCGCGCCGCGGCCTCGAACCGACCTGCGCCGCAGTGGTGGAGCGGCTGCTTCACGACGCGCGCGCCGACGTCGTCGCCTTGGTGTTGCCGTGCAGCGTGGGTGCCCCGGCGATGCTGGCCAGCCGCGAAGACGGGGGCTTTCGCGCCCGGGGCGAGATGCACGCTCTGCTCGAAAATTTGTTGTCGCACATGCCGGCCTGCCCGGTGACCCACGTCAAGCGCCCGTGGTGGGATGTGCGGCCACGCACCCGGCTGCACGCCGATCTGCCCTTGGCCGAGGGCCTGCCGACCGCGCTCAACGAACTGGCGCAGACATTGGAGGTGCGCAGCCTGCACATCGTGCCGCTGACCCGCTATGAACACCGACACGGTCACATCGTGGTCGGCTACGCCTGCAGGCACGGCGTCACCAGCAACGCCTCGGTGCTTGACGGTGTGGCGCCCGACTTGCTGCGCGTCGTCGAGCATGCCGCGCTGGTCGACCAGCTCCAGGAAGAAGGCGCCGGCCATGAACGCGCGCGCATCGGCCGCGACCTGCACGACAGCGCCATCCAGCCTTACCTGGGGCTCAAGTACGCGGTCGAAAGCGCTGCGCTGCGCATTGCGCTCGACAACCCGGCCCGCGCCGAGGTCGACGCGCTGGCCGAATTGGTCAACGGCGAAGTCTCCGCGCTGCGCGAGCTGATCTCGGGCCTGCGCTCAGGCAGCCCACAGGGCGACAATGCACTGGTGCCGGCCGTCCTCCGCCATGCGCGACGCTTTACACGCCTGTTCGGCATCGATGTCAAAGTAACTTATCCAGCCACCCTGAGCACCACACGCGCGCTGGCCGGTTCTCTGTTTCACATGGTCAACGAGGCGCTCAACAATGTCCGCACGCACACCGCCGCGCGCAGCGTGTGGATCACGCTGGCTGCCGAAGCGTCTGCGATCAGCCTCGTGGTTCGAGACGACGGCGGCAGCGTGCGCGGCCACCCGGCCGACGCTTTCTGTCCGGCTTCGCTCAGCGAACGCAGCGCCGAACTCGGCGGCAGCCTGCACGTTTCGTATCCTGACGGGCTGAACACCGAGATCGTCATTCAAATCCCGTCTGATCAGGCTCAATGCATGAAGCCGCGCCTTGTTCCGCCCTACATCGTCACAACCCCCTGTCGCAGCGCGCAAGCGGCGTCGGGTCTGAACCGCGCTGGCCCGAAAGACCCATCGCTTGCCCAGCTTGATGCCGTGGGTGCGACGGGCCACCGGTTCGAGGCGCGCCAACCATGAGCGATGCGCTTGATCTTAGCGCCGCGCGCGGCGTCTCGGCGCGTCTGATCCGGGTCTTCGTGGCCGAAGATCACCATATTACGCTGTGGGGCCTGCTGCGGCTGATCGACGCCTCGGGCTCGCACATGCAGGTGGTCGGCACCGCCAGTTCGCGCACCGAGCTGCTGAACCACGACGCCGCCGCCGCGGCAGACGTCATTGTGCTCGACCTCGATCTCGGCGGCGAAGACACGCTCGCCGCCATGGCCAGCCTGCGCCAGCGCTGCCCAGGTCATGTGCTCGTGTTGACTGCCGACGACGACTTGGCCCGGCACCGCGCCGCCGCCATGCAGGGTGCGCGCGGCGTGATCCACAAATCCGAACCCGCAGAAACCATACTGCGCGCGATAGAGAAGGTCAGCCACGGTGAAGTCTGGCTCAACCGCGCTTTGCTGGGCGACGTGATCGGCCAGTTGACCGGCAGCGCTCCCGCCGCCGCGCCGCGTCCGGCCGACCCCGATGCGCAGCGCATTGCCAGCCTGACCGTACGCGAACGCACGGTGGTGGCGGCCATGGTGTGCCACGCCGGCGCCAAGCAACTCGCGGTGGCCTACGAATTGGGCATGAGCGAGCACACCCTGCGCAACCACCTGACCACCATCTACAGCAAACTCGCCGTCCACGGGCGGCTCGAACTGCACGTCTTTGCCACGGCGCACGGTGTTGGCGCCGCAATGCGCGGCGCGGTTGACACGCAAGCCTG
>JAOTTZ010000395.1 GCA_029864165.1 Burkholderiaceae bacterium | reverse complement strand
GCAGGCGAACCGACTCCTCGAGCCGCCGGTTCAGTTCGGCGCAGGCGTCAGCAACACCGATCGGGTTAGTCAGGCTGAAGCGGACGTCCCAGTACTCTTTGGGCTCGCTCAGTGGCTGCCCGAGGCGAATAATCAGGCCGTGCGCCGGGGGCAGCTTCTTCGCCTGCTTGAAGACGGTGCGAGGCTCGGCCACATAGCCGAGCGCGAAGTACTCTTCCACTGCACAAGGATCGATCTCGCGCTTCAGGCCGCCGTGCGCGAGCAGCGACTTGAGCTCGGAGCCGAACAGCAGCATGCCGTCGTCGAGCACTGCGTAGTACATCGGCTTTACGCCAAGCCGATCGCGCGCGATGAAAAAAGTCTGGCGATTGCGGTCCCACAACGCGAAGGCGAACATGCCGCGAAAACGCAGCACGCAGTCTTCACCCCAGGCCTCCCAGGCGTGCACGATGACCTCGGTGTCGCTCTTGGTACGGAATACGTGACCCAACCCTTGAAGTTCGGGTATCAGTTCCTGGTAGTTGTAGATCTCGCCGTTGAAGACCACTACTACCGAGTTGTCCTCGTTGAAGAGCGGCTGTTGGCCGGTGGCGATGTCGATGATGGAGAGTCTGCGATGCCCGAAGCCGACACCGGGTTCAAGGTGCAGGCTGCCTTCGTCGGGGCCACGGTGCAACTGCGATTCGTTCATGCGATGCAGCACTGCAGCGTCGATGGCGCGGCCGCCGAGGGTATCAAAAATGCCGGTGATTCCACACATGGGGTCTGAATTTTTGGTGAGCCGATAGGCGCCAAGGCCCTGCTTCAGCGCTCGGCGGCGTGGTCGACGCGGCCGATGCCGTGGTACTCAATGCCCAGGCTGCGCAACAGCTCAGGCTGAAACAGATTGCGCCCATCAAACACCACCGGCTGGCGCAGCGCGCGGCACATCAGCTCGAAGTCGGGGCTTTTGAACTCGCGCCATTCGGTCAGGATTAGCAGGGCATCGGCCCCTTGCAACGCCTCAACTTGTCCGCTGGCATAGGACAGGCCTGGTCGCTCGCCGATGCATCGCCGTGCCTCATCCATGGCCACCGGGTCGTAAGCGACAATGCTTGCGCCCCGGTGCAGCAGCTCGTCGATCACCACCCGGCTGGGCGCCTCGCGCATGTCGTCGGTGTTGGGCTTGAAGGCCAGGCCCCAGAGCGCAAAGCAGCGGCCCCGAAGGTCGTCGCCGAAACGGGCCACCACTTTGTCCACCAGTATCCGTTTCTGGCGCTCGTTGGCAGCCTCGACGGACGAAAGCACGCCCAGCACGAGACCGCAGTCGGAGCCGGTCCGGATCAATGCCTTCACGTCCTTGGGAAAACAGGAGCCGCCATACCCCGTGCCCGCGTACAGAAAGTGCGTGCCGATGCGTGGGTCACTGCCGATGCCGCAGCGCACCATCTCAATGTCGGCGCCCACGAGCTCAGCCAGGCGCGCCAGTTCGTTCATGAAGCTGATGCGTGTGGCCAGCATGGCGTTGGCGGCATACTTGGTCAGCTCGGCGCTGCGCGCGTCCATCAACTGTAGCTTGTCATGGTTACGCGCAAAGGGCGCGTAAATGGCGCGCATCAGCAGGATGGCCCGCTCGTCATCGGCGCCGATGATGATGCGGTCGGGCCGCATGAAGTCGTCGACCGCCGCGCCTTCCTTCAGGAACTCCGGATTGCTCACCACCGCGTAGTCGATCGCTACGCCGCGCTCGGCCAGCACCTCGCGCACGGCCTCCTTGACCCGGTCTGAGGTGCCTACGGGGACCGTGCTCTTGTCAACAATGACCTTGTAGTCGGTCATGTAACGACCAATGTTGCGCGCTGCCGCCAGCACGTACTGGAGGTCGGCCGAGCCGTCCTCGTCCGGCGGCGTTCCGACGCCGATGAACTGCAGCGTGCCATGGTTCACCGCAGCCGGCACGTCGGTGGTGAACTGCAGGCGTCCGGCGGCGGCGTTGCGGTGCACCATCGGCTCGAGCCCCGGCTCGTGGATCGGGATGCCCCCTTGGTTGAGGATCTCGATCTTGCGCGCGTCCAGATCCAGGCAGACCACATGGTTACCCATTTCAGCCATGCAGGCGCCAGTGACCAAGCCCACGTATCCGGTGCCGATGATGGTGACTTTCATTTCAGACCCTGTCGTAGTGGTGATACCCGTCGAAAAACCGCGCCATGCCTTGGTCCAGCGGCGTCGACGGCGCACAGCCGCACCTGCACTCTATCAGGCTGCAGACGTCCGTGTCGCCGCGAGCGAGTAGCCGCTGCACGACGTTCAGGCCGACGAAGCCGGCGTCGGTGATGAGCAGTCTCATAGCATCGGTATTCGCGGTTCAATCATGGAGGGGGCTTAGCGCGCCGGCGCAACAGGTCGTGGAATTCGGCCTCCAGCGTATCGATGCGTTTGTCCCAAGTATTGTCTTCGGCATGGCGGCGGATGCGTGCGCGGTCCCATGTTTGGCGCAGCGCGTTGGCGATGGCATCGGTCAGGCGCTGGCCGTCACCGAACGGCACGACTTGGCCCAGCTCGGGAGAGCTGACCACCTCGCGGTTGCCACCTACGTCGGTGGTCACCACGGGCAGGCGTAATCGTTTAGACCCCGCTGGCCATTACATCTCGAGAAGGCTTGCGATGGGGCGTGCCAAGTCAAGTGGAATCGGCGGCAGGGCAGGCGCAGGCAGGCCCATACGGGTGGCATAGATGGCCCGG
>JAOTTZ010000394.1 GCA_029864165.1 Burkholderiaceae bacterium | reverse complement strand
ACCGTGCACCAGCACGCCATCGTCTCGACTGCCGACCGCAATGGCCGCATCACCGAGGTCAACGACGCGTTCTGCGCGATCTCGGGCTATTCGCGCGAAGAGCTGATCGGGCAGAACCACCGCATCGTCAACTCCAGCGAACAGCCGCACGAATTCTGGGCCGAGATGTGGCGCACCGTTGCCCAGGGCAAGGCCTGGCGCAACGAGGTCTGCAACCGCGCCAAGGACGGCACGCTGTACTGGGTGGACAGCATCATCGCGCCCTTCGTCGACGCCCAGTGCAAGGTTGAGAAATACATTTCGATCCGCTTCGACATCTCCGCCCGACGGCAGATGGAAGCCGAACTGCGCGTCAGCAACGCGCGCATGTCGCTGGCCGCCGGCACGCTGGGGCTGGGGGTATGGGAATACGACCTGGTCAGCCGGTCATTGGTGTGGGACGAGCGCATGTACCACCTGTATGGCCGCGAGGGCTCGGGAGACCAGGAGCCCTATACGCTGTGGAGCGAGAACCTGCACCCTGAGGACCGTGCGCGCAGCGAAACCGAGTTGCAGGATGCCATCAACGGTACCCGGCCCTTCGACACCGTTTTCCGCATCCGGCTGCCCGACGGGTCGATCCGATACTTGAAGGCGGCAGCACATGTCGAGCGCGACGCGTCGGGCCGCGCCCTGCGAATGATCGGGGTGAACTTCGACGTCACCGAGCGCATGCGGGCCGATTTTGAACTGCGTAACACGATGACCCTGCTGAACGCGGTGCTCGAGTCAGCGACCCAGGCCTCGATCATTGCAGTCAAGCCCGACGGGCTGACCAGTGTGTTCAATGCCGGCGCGCAGCAGATGCTGGGCTACGGCGCCGATGAGGTGGTGGGCAAGCTGAGTTTGCTGGACTTCCACGACTCCGAGGAGCTACGTGAGCGCGCGACGGCTCTGAGCGTGCGGTTCGGCCGCAAGATCCACGCCGACCATGTACTGGTCGAGCGCGAACAGCTGGGCCATCCGCAGGACTGGAACTACCGGCGCAAGGACGGCGGTGTGGTGCCGGTCTCGCTGGCAGTGACCGCCATGCGCGATGCCAGCGGCGAGCTGTTCGGCTACCTCGGCATCGCCCACGACGTGAGCCGGCAGAAGCAGCAGGAGCGTGCACTGCAGCATGCGGTCGAGAAGGCGAAAAACGCCAGCCTGGCCAAGAGCCAATTCCTGGCCAACATGAGCCATGAGATCCGCACGCCGATGAACGCGGTCATCGGGCTGTCGTACCTGCTGGAGCGCACACCGCTGAATGCGGAGCAGGCGGACACGCTGGGTAAGATCAAGATTGCAGGCAAGTCGCTACTGTCCATCATCAACGACGTGCTGGATCTGTCCAAGATCGAAGCTTCAGAGATGCAGATCGAGAGTGCGCCGTTCGTGTTGGCCAACGTGCTGTCGGAGCTGACCGCACTGTCGCAGGTGCAGGCCGACGCCAAGGGCGTGGGCTTTACCGTGAACAACGCCGCGGAGCTACCAAAGGCGGTGGTCGGCGATGCGACGCGTCTGCGCCAGGTACTGACCAACCTGCTGAGCAACGCCATCAAGTTCACCGAACGCGGCGCCGTGCAACTGAACGTGGAGCTGCTGGGTCAGCAGGAAGCTCAGGTGCGGCTGCGCTTCGCTGTCAAGGACAGCGGCATCGGTATCGCGCCCGAGGCCCTGCAGCGCCTGTTCAACCCCTTCGTGCAGGCCGACACCTCCACGACGCGGCGCTTCGGCGGCACCGGGCTGGGGCTGTCCATCGTCAAGCAACTAGTCACGCTGATGGGTGGCGAGGTGGGCGTGAACAGCGCGTTGCAGCAGGGCAGCGAATTCTGGGTCGAGTTGGACTTTCCCCTGTGCGGCGACTCCGCGTTTGCGGCACTGGAGGCATCGGCCGAACTGGCCCTGGGCGCCGGCTTGTCAGGCGTGCGCGTGCTCGTCGTCGACGACAGCGCCATCAACCTGGAAGTGGCGCGCCGCATCCTCGAGCTCGAGGGTGCGCAGGTCTGGCTGGCAAACAACGGGCAGGAGGCGGTGGACCATCTGCTGGCCTGCCCGCAATCGGTGGACGTGGTGCTCATGGATGTGCAGATGCCGGTGCTCGATGGCCACGACGCGACAAGGCGCATCCGCAGTGGGCTGGGGCTGACGAAGCTGCCGGTCATCGCGCTGACCGCGGGCATCTCCACCGGAGAACAGGGGCGCGCCGCGGCGGCGGGCATGAACGACGTGGTGGCCAAGCCCTTCGATCCGCAGACGCTGGTGCGTTGCATCTGCAAGTACGTCAGCGTGGATGCCGGGGCGGCGTTGCCGGTAATAAAGCCGGACCGGGCCGACTGGCCGCAGATCGACGGCATCGATGCGCGCGACGCCTCGACCCGACTCCGCGGCGACGTAGCGCTGTTCATCTCGATGCTGCGGCGCCTGCTGCTTGACTTCGGCGACCTCGCCCAGGTGGCCGTGACATCCGAGGCGCTGGTAGCCTTGGCTGCGCGTATGCACAACCTCAAGGGCAGTGCGGGAACGCTGGGGGCCAAGTCGCTGGCACAACTGGCCGCGCAGGCGGAACGCACCTGCCGTGCGGGTACGCCGGAACCAGCCACACCGTTGATGCGCCAAGTCGTAGCAGAACTGGAGGTATTGGGGCGCGCTGCAAGGCCTATTCTGGAGGCCGTCCAGGCCAGCGAAGGCAAGGACGAGCAGCCCCT
>JAOTTZ010000393.1 GCA_029864165.1 Burkholderiaceae bacterium | reverse complement strand
GGCCAGCGAGAAATGCATACCCGCGCACCACGTCCTGCTGCCCAGGCCATGGGAAATGGCTTCCAACGAGGCATTGACCTTGCCCATCTGGCGTTCGATCCACGCGGGACTTCGTTGCGCCTCGCTGCGGCCAGACCATGTTTGCTCCAACCGCACCAAGATGGCTGCATCGAGCAGGCCATCGCAAAGAGCCTCCCAGGTCCGAACCTCAATACGTTCACGGCCACGGTCCGGCAGCAGTTTGCCCACCGGCGACAGCGTGTCTAGATACTCGACGATCACGCGCGAGTCGAAAACAGCCTCACCACCGTCCATGACCAAGCAAGGCACCTTGCCCAGCGGGTTCGATTTGGAGGCCTCGTTACCGGACCACACATCCTCGATCTGAAACTGAAAGTCGAGCTTCTTTTCGACCATCACGATCCGAACTTTGCGTACAAAAGGGCTCGTGAGCGATCCGATGAGCTTCATATTCTCAATGCATTCAATTGCTACCAAACGATTCTATAGAAGCATCGCAACTGCCGCTCGGATTGATTGAGGCTGCTATGCGACACTTTGCAGCGATTCAGTGGCGTCCCATGGTCACGGTAGGTAGCGCTTCGGGCACGCATCGCGACCAGTGTGCGCCAACGCTGACAAACCGCAAGAAACTCCCCGCGGTGATTGGGGTGGTTACTGGTACGTTTCGGAATTCGGGTCTGTCGCTTCCAGCTCATAAGTAGCCGCTAGCATGGCAAGCCTGGCGATCACCCCGTACATATAAAAGCGATTCGGGGCGCTCACACCTGGCTTTACACCGGGCCGAGGTAATTGACTCGGTTCGGCAAAGGCCAGTGGCACGAAGCTCGACCCCGGCGCGTTCAGGTTCTCGTCGACGCCTCGCTCGGCATGCACGCGGTAAAAGCCGCCGACGACATAGCGGTCGATCATGTACACCACAGGTTCAGCGACGGCGTCGTTGACCCGCTCATAGGTGGGAACACCCTCTTGCAGCATGACCTCGCTGACTTCTTGCCCGTCTTTGATGATGCTCATCTTGTTGCGAGCCTTGCGGTTCAACTCGGCCAAGTCGTTGGGGTCGCGCACGGTCATGATGCCCATGCCATACGTTCCAGCATCGGCCTTGACGATAACAAAGGGCTGATCTTGAATACCGTACTCTTTGTACTTGCGCCTGATCTTTCCCAGTAACGTTTCTGCGTTGCTGACCATGCATTCAACGCCGCTGCCGTCGCTGAAGTTCACCGTATCGCAGCGCGAAAACATCGGATTGATAAGCCAAGGGTCTATGCCCAGCAGCTTGGCGAACTTTTTGACCACCGCGTCATAGGCCTGGAAGTGATTCGACTTGCGGCGCACTGCCCAACCGGCATGCAGCGGTGGCAGCACGTACTGCTCACGCAGTCCGTCCAGCACCGGCGGAATGCCGGCTGACAGGTCGTTGTTGATCAAGACGGTGCAGGGGTCGAAGTCTTTAAGGCCGATGCGTGCCTTGGTCCGAACCAGCGGCTCCAGTACCACTTCGCCGCCGTCTGGGAGCGCCAGCTTGGTGGGTTCTTTGACCGTCTCGTCTAGCGTACCCAGCCGCACGTTCATGCCGGCTTGATGAAATATTTGCATCAGCCGCTGCACGTTCATCAAGTAAAAGCTGTTGCGAGTGTGTCTTTCGGGAATCAACAGCAGATTCTTGGCCTCCGGGCAGATCTTCTCGATCGCCGCCATGGCCGCCTGCACGGCAAGGGGCAGCATTTCCATCGTCAAATTGTTGAATCCGCCGGGGTACAGGTTGGTATCGACCGGCGCCAATTTGAAGCCGGCGTTGCGCAGGTCTACTGAGGTGTAAAACGGAGGCGTGTGCTCCATCCACTCCAGGCGGAACCAGCGCTCAATGGCCGGCAGCGACTCCAATATGCGCTGCTCAAGTTCGTTGATGGCGCCAGTCAGCGCGGTGATCAGGTGGGGAACCATGGAGCGGTCTCTCGTTAACAACCTATCGATGAATAGGATCGCATTGCGTTGCCACAACAAAGCGATTCTAGGAGCCAGTCGGGCTTTGCGCCGACCACGCGTATATCGCGGTTGATCGGTGAATTTCTAGTGGGATAAGTTTGAAGAGGCACGCTTGGCGTGCAACGCAGACGACCAATCCCAAGCTCCGCGCCGCGCGCACCTGCCCATGCGCGGCCGTTCGCAAGATAGAATCCAACTCTCATGAAGCAGCCTTCGGAAAAGTACGTGTTTCCTTTATTCGGTCGCTGGCGTTAGCCCCCCCAACCAAGCATACGAACACCCCAACTCCAGCAACCTCGTCGGGCAGACTCGGCTCGAGGGGTATCCGAGGGGAATCGAAGGGCGAACGGCGCGCTGCCGTTGCAATGAGTCCTGACCATCAATAGGTTAGAGGATGGCATGCTTCTAATGATCGACAACTACGACAGCTTTACCTTTAACCTGGTGCAGTACTTTGCCGAGTTGGGCGAAGACGTGCGGGTGTTTCGCAACGACGAGATCACGCTAGCAGGCATTACCGAGTTGCAACCCGACAAGCTGGTGCTGTCACCCGGCCCCTGCTCGCCCCCCGAGGCGGGTATCTGCGTCAGTGCGGTTCAGCACTTTGCCGGCGAGCTGCCCATGCTCGGCGTCTGCCTGGGGCACCAGAGCATAGGCGCGGCTTTCGGTGCCAAGATCGTGCGGGCTCAACGGCAAATGCACGGCAAGACCAGCGTGGTAACGACTG
>JAOTTZ010000392.1 GCA_029864165.1 Burkholderiaceae bacterium | reverse complement strand
AAGCCACCACCGATGTCCTGCAGGCTGCGGTTCATCTTGCCGGCCTCGTCAGAGAAGATGCGCAGCTTCAGCACCTTATCCACCAGCCTGGCCGCTTGGACCTCGGTGTCCGCTGGCTCAGCGCACACCAGCAGCAGCGCGCCAAACCCGATGCGGCCCACCACCTCACCGTCCACAGTAACGGACGCTTCGCGCACGCGCTGCACCAGGCCGATCACGCTGGTCTATCGAGTTGTCCAACGGCACCCCAAGAACATTTCCTTTTGATGCCAGGGCCTGTTGACATTCAAACCGTCCCTGCGTGAGCACCCCAGTATGCGGCGGATTTTGTGTCCCCATCCAGGCGCGTCACCCCCTGAATAGTAGCGGTTGATTATGATACTGTATAAATATACAGTTATCTTGCTTTGGGTGAAGGAAAAATGCTCCCCGCTCTACCCGCGTACGCCGAGCTGCACTGCCTCAGCAATTTTTCGTTCTTGCGCGGCGCTTCGCACGCCGAAGAGTTGGTCGCCAGAGCCAAAGACTTGGGCTACCACGCCTTGGCCATCACCGATGAGTGCTCTCTGGCCGGCGTGGTCAGAGCGCATGTGGCGGCCAAGCAAGCGGGGCTCAAGCTGCTCATCGGATCCGAGTTCAAGGTGCAGACGGCCACACCGTTTCGGATCGTGGCGCTGGCAACCAACCGCAACGGCTACGGCAACCTCAGTGAGTTCATTACGCGTCTGCGCATGTCGTCCGAGAAGGGCACGTACCGGCTCGCCTGGAACGACTTGTGGCCGGGTTGGCTGGACGATTGCTTGCTGCTCTACATCGCTGACCGCCATGCGTCGCCCGAGACCTTGCACGCGCAGGCGCAATGGTTCACTCAACACTTCGAGGGGCGTGCTTGGATAGCCGTCACACTGCTGCGCACGTTCGACGATGGCGCCTGGCTCGCCAAACTGCGCGACGCGAGCCGTGCAAGCGGCTTGCCGCTGCTGGCCGCTGGCGACGTGCACATGCACCTGCGATCGCGCAAGCCGCTGCAGGACACGCTGACCGCGATTCGCATTGGCAAGCCCTTGCACGAATGTGGCTTGGCCTTGCAGCCCAATGCCGAGCAGCACTTGCGCGCGCGCTGGGTACTGGCGCAAATCTACCCCCAGGACTTGCTTGCCGAGACGATCAAGGTCGCCGACCGTTGCCGCTTTTGCCTCGACGAGCTGCGCTACGAATACCCGCACGAGGTTGTCCCGCAGGGCGAAACGCCGGCCTCGTACCTGCGCCGACTGACTTACGAAGGCGCGGGCACGCGCTTTCCGAGCGGCCTACCGGCCAAGGTGCAGCTGCAAATCGAGCACGAGCTGCAATTGATCAACGAACTCGGCTACGAAAAGTATTTCTTGACCGTTTACGACATCGTTCGCTTTGCGCGCTCCAGGCACATCCTCTGCCAAGGGCGTGGGTCGGCGGCCAACAGCGCGGTCTGCTATTGCCTGGGCGTGACCGAGGTCGATCCCGCTCGCAGCAGCGTGCTGTTCGAGCGCTTCATCAGCAAAGAGCGCAACGAGCCGCCCGACATCGACGTCGACTTCGAACACCAGCGGCGCGAAGAGGTCATCCAGTATCTCTACAGCAAGTACGGGCGCGAGCGTGCGGCGCTGACCGCGACGGTCATCTCGTACCGCGCTCGCAGCGCTCTGCGCGATGTGGGCAAAGCGCTGGGCTACGACTTGGAGACGGTGGGCCGCGCGGCCAAGAGCATGCAATGGTGGGATGGCCGCCAGGTGCTGCCCGAGCGCGTGCGCGAAGCCGGCTTGGACCCTGACGACCTGGGCACGCAGCAATTGCTCAAGTTGACCCGCGAGATCGCATGCTTTCCGCGCCACCTGAGCCAGCACGTGGGCGGCTTTGTGCTGACCCAGGGCAAGCTCAGCCGCATCGTGCCCATAGAAAACGCTGCGATGGCCGAGCGCTCGGTGATTCAATGGGACAAAGACGACATCGACGCGCTGGGCCTGATGAAGGTCGACGTGCTGGCGCTCGGCATGCTCAGCGCGATCCGCCGCGCTCTCGACCTGATAGGCCTGCGCCGAGGGCAGAGCTTTCAGTTGCAAGATATACCCGCAGAAGACGTCGCCACCTACGACATGATTTGCAAGGCCGACACCGTGGGCGTGTTCCAGATCGAAAGCCGGGCGCAAATAGCGATGCTGCCGCGGCTGCGGCCGCGCTGCTTTTATGACCTGGTGGTCGAGGTCGCGCTGGTGCGCCCGGGCCCCATCCAGGGCGGCATGGTCCATCCCTATCTGCGCCGCCGCCAGGGCAAGGAAGCGGTGAGCTATCCGCCAGGGCTAGAGCGCGCCGTGGGCAGAACCCTGGGCGTACCGATCTTTCAAGAACAGGTGATGCAAATCGTGCAAGACGCTGCCGGCTTCACGCCCGGTGAGGCAGATCAACTGCGACGCACCATGGCGGCGTGGCGGCGCACGGGCGATGTGCAGCGCTTTCATGACCGCATCGTTCAAGGCATGACCGAGCGCGGCTATGAGCGAGAGTTCGCCGAGCAAATCTTTGCGCAGATACAAGGCTTTGCCGAATACGGTTTCCCGGAAAGCCACGCCGCCAGCTTCGCGTTGCTCACCTACGCGAGCTGTTGGATCAAACGGCACGAACCGGCAGTGTTCTTGGTGGCGCTGCTCAACTCGCAACCCATGGGCTTTTACCGACCCGCGCAACTGGTGCAAGACGCCCAGCGG
>JAOTTZ010000391.1 GCA_029864165.1 Burkholderiaceae bacterium | reverse complement strand
GCGCAAACGGGCCACATGGTGATGTCTACGCTGCACACCAACGACGCGCCCGCCACACTGACGCGCTTACTCAATATGGGGGTCGCTCCGTTCAACATCGCGTCGAGTGTTCTGCTGATCACTGCACAAAGGCTAGTGCGTAAACTGTGCGAAAACTGTAAAGCCCCTGCGGAGTATCCACGCGACGCCATGTTGAAGGCCGGTTTCACTGAAGACGACTTGGACGGCACCTGGAAACCAAACCGCGCCGTGGGCTGTTCTGCGTGCAACAACGGTTACAAAGGTCGCGTCGGAATCTACCAGGTGATGCCGGTTTCGGAAGAAATACAACGCCTCATTCTGACCGAAGGAACGTCCATAGACATCGCCGCGCAGGCGCAGCGCGAAGGCGTGCGTGACTTGCGGCAATCTGGTTTGGTCAAGGTGCGCCTGGGCACGACCACGCTCGAAGAAATCATCGCGGCAACCAATGAATAGGTCTTACTTACTTGCCTTGTTGGTGAGTAAAGACCTTGACAACCCCGGAGCTGGAGGCGCAAGTCTCCTTGAAACATGATGGCGACTGCGACAGCCGCAAAAAAAGTAAAAGACCTGTTGTTCGACTGGGAAGGCAAAGACAGGAACGGCAAGATTGTTCGAGGTGAAATGCGCGCGGGTGGTGAAGCCATGCTGAGCGCGAGCTTGCGCCGCCAGGGCATCATGGTCACGCGGGTCAAAAAACGCCGGATGGCCGGCGGCAGGTCCATCAAGCAAAAAGACATCGCTATCTTCACGCGCCAACTCTCGACCATGATGCGAGCCGGGGTACCGCTGATCCAGTCGTTCGATATCGTCGCGCGCGGCAGCACCAACCCTAAGCTCACCAAACTTTTGACTGATATCCGCGAAGATGTCGAGACCGGAACCAGCCTAGCGTCTGCCTTTCGTAAGTTCCCGCTGCACTTCGATGCGCTCTACTGCAACTTGGTCGAGGCCGGTGAGGCCGCGGGTATTCTGGAAACCCTGCTCGACCGCTTGGCGGTATACCAGGAAAAGACGATGGCCATCAAGAACAAGATCAAGTCGGCGTTGGTCTATCCAATTGCCGTTTTGGTGGTTGCGTTCGTGGTACTGGCTGTCATCATGATCTTCGTGATTCCCGCTTTTGAAGACGTGTTCAAGTCTTTCGGCGCTGATTTGCCGACCCCAACGTTGATCGTCATTGCCATGTCGAAGTTTTTTGTCAGCTATTGGTGGGCGATCTTTGGTGGCCTCGGCGGTGGGGGGTACTTTTTCATGCAAGCCTGGCGACGATCCGAGAGGATGCAAAATGCCATGGACCGCCTATTGCTGAAGGTCCCAGTGTTTGGTGACTTGGTCTACAAATCGTGCGTTGCGCGTTGGACGCGCACGCTGTCGACTATGTTCGCCGCCGGTGTGCCGCTGGTGGAGGCGCTTGACTCGGTGGGCGGCGCTTCCGGTAACGCTGTTTTCGTTGAGGCTACGGAAGCCATTCAGCGCGACGTCACCACCGGCTCGGGCCTGACGACTTCCATGCAGACCACAGGTGTATTCCCGACCATGGTGCTGCAGATGTGCGCCATCGGAGAAGAGTCTGGTGCACTCGACCAGATGCTGGGCAAGTCGGCCGAGTTTTACGAAGACGAAGTCGATGAAGCGGTCAAGGGCCTGTCCAGCCTGATGGAGCCTTTCATCATCGTCATTCTGGGTGTGCTGATCGGCGGCATCGTGGTCTCGATGTACCTGCCCATCTTCAAGCTCGGCCAGGTCGTCTGACGCGTGGACAGTGACTTGCAGCAGGCGCTGCTGTCGCCTCCCGTGTTGGCATTGCTAGGGCTTTGTATCGGCAGCTTCCTCAACGTGGTGATCCACCGTCTGCCCGTGATGCTGGAGCGAAGCTGGAAGCTTGACAGCGCCGAGATGCTGGGCCTGAGCGGCAGCAACGTGGTCGAAGTGCCGGAAAAGATCAGCCTGGCCAAACCACCATCACGCTGCCCGTCTTGTGGGCACGCGATTGCCTGGCACGAGAACATTCCCGTATTGAGCTACCTGCGACTCAAAGGACGCTGCTCGGCCTGCGACGCGCGCATCTCGCCGCGTTATCCGCTGGTCGAGATCGTTACCGGCATCTTGTTTGCGGCGGTGGGTTGGCGATTCGGCCCTCAGCCCGCTGTACTGCTGTGGTGTGGCCTCATGGCAGTGCTGGTCGTGCTGGCTGGGATCGACTGGGACACCACGCTCCTGCCCGACAGCCTGACACTGCCGTTGCTGTGGGCCGGCTTGATTGCTAGCGCCCTAGGCTGGACGGCGCCGCTGTCGCTCTCGCAGGCACTTTGGGGCGCGGTGGTCGGCTACCTATCGCTGTGGTCGGTGTACTGGATGTTCAAGCTCGCCACTGGCAAAGAGGGCATGGGGCACGGTGACTTCAAACTCCTGGCGGCGATCGGTGCGTGGCTCGGTTGGCAGATGATTCTGCCGGTCGTTTTAGGGGCCTCAGTTCTCGGCGCCGTGGTCGGCATAGCGATGAAATATGGCAAGACTTTGCGCGAAGGCCGCTACGTGCCTTTTGGCCCTTTCTTGGCAGGCTCGGCCGTTGTGATATTGCTTGCTGGCTCGACCCGAGTACTCGATTGGTTGGGCTGGGCTTGAGTCTGGTGTAGTGCTGCGCATTGGCCTGACCGGCGGCATTGGCAGTGGTAAGAGCACTGTCGCCGCGCTACTGGTGCGGCGGGGCGCGGCCCT
>JAOTTZ010000390.1 GCA_029864165.1 Burkholderiaceae bacterium | reverse complement strand
GCTGACAAGCTCGCGCAATCACTAACGTTTCACCAACACCCTATTGGAACAGCATCGCGCTGAGACCTGTTGTGGAGGGACAACGAACTAGTGCTCAAGCAGTAGGCGCAGCATGCGGCGCAACGGTTCTGCCGCGCCCCATAACAACTGGTCGCCCACGGTGAACGCCCCCAAATACTGCGAGCCGAATGCCATCTTGCGCAGGCGGCCCACCGGGATGGCCATTGTGCCAGTCACAGCCACCGGCGTCAGCTGCCGCATTGACGCTTCGCGCGTATTGGGCACGAGCTTGACCCACGGGTTGTCGTTAGCGATCAACTGTTCGATGTCGGCGAGCGGTACGTCGCGCTTGAGCTTGACCGTCAACGCCTGACTGTGGCAACGCATGGCGCCGACACGCACACACAGCGAATCGACCGGTATCGCAGCACTGCCGAAGCCAGGGCCACGCCCGAGAACCTTGTTGGTCTCGGCGCTGCCCTTCCACTCTTCGAGACTGGTGCCATCACCGCGGTCGGAGTCTATCCACGGGATCAGGCTACCGCCTAGCGGAACCCCGAAATTGACCGTTTCACCTTCTCCAAGGGCACGCTGTTTGTCGATGATCTTGCGGTCGATTTCTAAAATGGCCGCTGCAGGGTCGTCCAGCAACGAACGCACTTCGGCGTTGAGGGTGCCGTACTGCGTCAACAATTCACGCATGTGCTTCGCGCCACCGCCCGATGCTGCTTGGTATGTCGTACAACTCATCCACTCGACCAGGTCTGTTTTAAACAGCGCCCCCACGCCCATGAGCATGCAACTCACCGTGCAGTTGCCGCCGATGTAGTTGCGCACCCCGCTGCCAAGCGCGTTACGAATTACTGGTAAGTTCACCGGGTCGAGAATGATCACCGCATCGTCTTGCATGCGCAGCGTCTTGGCAGCGTCGATCCAGTAACCGTTCCAGCCGGCAGCGCGCAATTGGGGATAGACCTGCTTGGTGTAGTCACCGCCCTGCGCGGTGACGATGACCTCGCAGCGCTTGAGCGCATCAACGTCCGCGGCGTTTTGCAACACCACCTCGTTCTTCGCCTGCGCGGGCGCTTTGCCACCGGCGTTGCTGGTGCTGAAGAACAGGGGCTCGATCAGCGCGAAGTCGCCCTCTTGCTGCATGCGCTCCATCAGCACCGAGCCGACCATGCCACGCCACCCTACCAGGCCGACCAGACTCGTCGCCATTTCATTTACCCCTATCTCTCATCACAAATGGGCAACAACCGCGTCACCCATGGGCTGGGTACCCACGCGGCTGCAACCCTCACTGTAAATATCGTCGGTGCGCAAACCTCGGCTGATCACCGCCTTCACCGCGGCCTCGACGCGGTCCGCCGCCTGCGCCTGGTCCAGACTGAAGCGCAGCATCATGGCAGCGCTCAAGATGGTGGCCAGCGGATTGGCCAGCCCTTTCCCAGCGATGTCCGGCGCACTGCCGTGGCTGGGTTCGTACAACCCCAGGCCGGTATCGTTCAGCGACGCCGAGGGCAGCATGCCGATCGACCCTGTGAGTATCGCAGCTTCGTCGCTCAAAATGTCGCCGAACATGTTGCCGGTAACGATCACGTCGAATTTCTTCGGCGCCCGGACAAGCTGCATCGCGGCATTGTCGACGTACATATGCTCCAGCGCTATGTCTGGGTAGAAGGCGTGCACTTCATTCACCACATCCCTCCAGAATTGCGAAGTCTCCAGCACGTTGGCTTTGTCGACGCTGGTCACGCACTTGCGTTGTCCACGCTTCGTAGCGGCCTGGAATGCAACGTGCGCAATGCGTTCGATCTCGGGCCGCGCGTAGCGCATGGTGTCGAAAGCTTCTGGCGCGCCAGCGAAATCGCCATCGGGCGATACCCGCCTCCCCCGCGGCTGGCCAAAGTAAATGTCGCCGGTCAGCTCACGAATGATCAAGATATCCAGCCCAGCGACCAACTCAGGCCTCAGGCTCGAAGCGTGGCTGAGCAACTCGTAGCAAATGGCCGGTCGGAAGTTGGCGAACAACTGCAAATGCTTGCGCAAACCCAAAATCGCCTGCTCGGGACGCAGCTCGCGTGCAAGCCGGTCGTACTTCGGATCGCCCACGGCGCCGAACAACACGGCATCGGCGCTCTTGCAAAGGCTCAAGGTTGCCGGCGGCAAGGGGTGGCCGTACGCCTCGTAAGCCGCACCACCCACCAGCGCGTGTTCCATCTCTAAGCGCAGATCCAAGGCCCGTAACACTTTGACCGCTTCGGACACGATCTCGGGCCCTATGCCATCACCCGGCAGAACGGCAATCTTCACCGGTCAAGTTCCACGCTTGTGGGTCGCACGCTGGACCAAGGCGTGCTCACAAACCTTGAACAAAACGTAAAAACCAGCGGCGACATAACCGATGAGTATCAACTCCGCGAGTTGCCAAAGCACACCATCACCAATGGCATCGACCCCATGCGCGCGCAGGAAACCCAATGCCGCTTGAAATACCTGCAAAAAGTTGAGTAACGTGATGCCGAACGAAACGAAACTAGCCCCCAGGAGCAAGAATGCCAACCACCAATGCCGAGACAAGAGAGCGTAAAAGCGAGTGGGCTCTGTCGTCTTATGCCGCATTCCTCAGATCCTGGTAGCCAGCCACGGCATTTTCGACAAACGCTCGGCCTCGAAGGCGCGTATTTTGGCTTTGTGGCGCAAGGTCAGCGCAATTTCATCGTGGCCGCTGAGCAAGCATG
>JAOTTZ010000389.1 GCA_029864165.1 Burkholderiaceae bacterium | reverse complement strand
ATTGCGTTGCTGAAAGCATCCGTGCTGATCTCTTCAAGCGACCGGGGCAAACGCCTGGAGGCCGCCAAGCTGCTCGCAGACAGCGACCAGCCGGTCACCAAGTCATTGCTGCTGGAGCGCCTGGCCAACGGTGCCGAGGGCGACCCGGTGGTGCGCGCCGCGCTGCTGGCTTCGCTAGAGACGGTGGAGTCGCGCCTTGCTTGGGGCGAGCGGCTGGGCGTTTTGTTCACCGGCATCAGCCTGGGCTCTATCCTGCTGTTGGTCGCGCTGGGCCTGGCGATCACCTACGGATTGATGGGCGTCATCAACATGGCGCATGGCGAGTTGATGATGATCGGCGCCTACGCCACTTATGTGGTCCAAAACTTGTTTCGCGAGCACCTGCCTGGCATCTTCGACAGCTATGTCCTGGCGGCCATCCCGGCTGCGTTTCTGGCTAGCGCGCTGGTGGGCGCAGCGATGGAACGCAGTGTGATTCGCTGGTTGTACGGTCGCCCGCTGGAGACGCTGCTGGCGACGTGGGGCATCAGCCTGGTATTGATGCAGACCGTGCGAACGCTTTTCGGTGCTCAAAACGTAGGTGTCGAAAACCCGTCGTGGCTGTCCGGTGGCGTGCAGGTATTGCCGAACCTCACTTTGCCTTACAACCGTTTGGCGATTTTGGTTTTTGCGGCGCTGGTGCTGGCAGGCATGGCGATGCTGATCTCTAAGACGCGCTTGGGCCTGTTTGTGCGCGGTGTGACACAGAACCGGAAAATGGCATCGTGCATGGGAGTCAACACAGCACGCGTCGACACCTATGCGTTTTCGTTGGGCGCAGGCATAGCGGGGTTAGCAGGTTGTGCTTTGTCGCAGGTAGGCAATGTGGGGCCGGACCTTGGACAGGGCTTTATCGTCGACTCGTTCATGGTCGTTGTGCTCGGCGGCGTGGGGCAACTGGCCGGCACCGTGTATGCCGGGCTCGGGCTGGGCGTGTTGAACAAGCTGCTCGAAGGTTGGCAAGGCGCCGTGTTGGCCAAGATCATGGTACTGGTTTTCATCGTGATGGTCATCCAGAAACGGCCACAAGGCTTGTTTGCGCTCAAGGGCCGGAGCGCTGAGGCATGACCACCGCGCTGCTATCGCCGCGCGGCGTTTTGCTCGGCCCCAAAGGCTGGGCAGCCGTCGCCGCTGCCACGCTCACCTTCGTCGTGCTGCTGCCCGTACTCAATCTCTTGGTGCCGCCGGACAACGCGTTCCACATCAGCGACTACTTGGTCGGCCTGATCGGCAAAATTCTCTGTTACGCGATCTGCGCGTTGGCGATGGACTTGATCTGGGGTTTTACAGGCATTTTGTCGCTCGGTCACGGCATGTTCTTCGCGCTGGGCGGCTACGCCATGGGCATGTACCTCATGCGCCAAATCGGGCGTGAAGGCAACTACCAAAGCGATTTGCCCGACTTCATGGTGTTCCTGGATTGGAAAGAGCTGCCGTGGCACTGGGCCGTCAGCGATTCATTCGTTGCCCAGATGCTGTTGGTGGTGCTGGTACCGGGCCTGCTTGCTTTGATTTTTGGGTTTTTCGCTTTTCGTTCACGTATCAAGGGCGTGTACTTCGCCATCATCACGCAGGCGCTTACCTTTGCGGCGATGCTGCTTTTCTTTCGCAATGCCACCGGTTTCGGCGGCAACAACGGCTTTACCGACTTCAAACGCCTGCTGGGTATGCCGGTCAATACCCCCGAGATGCGCATCGTCTTGTGTGCGCTCACCGGCGTGGTGCTGATCGGTTTCTTCCTGATGGCGCGCGCCATCGTCAACAGCAAGTACGGACGCGTGTTGCAAGCCATACGCGATGCCGAAACGCGCGTCATGTTTACCGGCTACAACCCCGTCGCCTACAAACTGTCGATTTGGACGCTGTCGGCGGTGATGTGCGGCATCGCGGGTGCGTTGTACGTTCCCCAAGTGGGCATCATCAACCCCAGCGAGATGGCGCCACCGGCATCGATCGAGATCGCGATCTGGACCGCTGTGGGCGGGCGGGCGACGCTGATCGGCCCTATCATCGGCGCCTTTTTTGTCAATGGCGCCAAGAGCTGGCTCACGGTGGCGTATCCGGAATTTTGGTTGTACTTTCTGGGCGCGTTGTTCATTGCCGTGACACTGTTCTTACCCAACGGCATCGTCGGCATGTTCAGGCGCAAGAAGGAGCAGAGGCAATGACCCCCGAGTTGATGGAGGCCGGCGCCAAGGCGCTCGACGCCTACCACGAGCGCCTAAGGCATGACGCCGCCTCGGGGGGGCGCCAAGCGGCGTTTGGGCGCCTGCGGCGTATCGGCGAACCCGACTTCACGCATGGCGTGGCACTGTACCTGGACGACATCACGGTCAGCTTTGACGGTTTCAAGGCCCTCAACGCGTTGACGCTAACGATCAACGTCGGCGAGTTGCGCTGCATCATCGGTCCCAATGGTGCGGGTAAGACGACGATGATGGATGTGATCACTGGCAAGACCCGTCCCGACCTGGGCCATGCTCATTTTGGCTCAACCATTGATTTGCTGAGCTTGAACGAACCCGAAATTTCGCAAGTCGGCGTTGGCCGCAAGTTCCAAAAGCCCACCGTGTACGAACATCTGACGGTGTTCGAAAACCTCGAACTCGCGCTGAAGGCGGATCGTCGCGTGCGCGCTAGCTTGTTCTCGCGCCTGACGGGCACGCAGCTTGACCGCATCGCCGAAGTGCTGACGTTGATTCACTTGCGGGACG
>JAOTTZ010000388.1 GCA_029864165.1 Burkholderiaceae bacterium | reverse complement strand
ACGGCAATCGCCTTGCCGGGGTCGATCTTGAACTCGAACAGCCCGCGCAGCGTCATATGGCGGCGCGACTGATCGTTGATGATTTGGGCGTATTCCTTGTAGGTGTCGAAGCGGTTGGCGCGCGCGCTGTGCTGCAGCTTGGCGATCGCGTCGGGCGTCCACATATGCTCTTCGCCGCGGACTCGCCAAGCGTACTCGCCCCCCGCGTCGAGCTGGTTGGCCAACACCGGGTCATCACTGAAGGCGGCGCGGTGTCTGCGGATGGCTTCCTCGGCGACTTCGAACACTCCTATGCCGCCGACTTGACTGGCAGTGCCGTGGAAGTACTTATCGACCAATTCGCGGTCCAGCCCAATGGCCTCGAACAATTGCGCACCGCAGTACGACATATAGGTCGAAACGCCCATCTTCGACATGATCTTCGACAAGCCCTTGCCAACGGCCTTGACGTAGTTGTAGATCGCTTTCTCAGCCGACAAATCTCCCGGCAACTGCGAGTGCAAAGCTTGCAGCGTCTCTAGCGCCAGGTAGGGGTGTATAGCCTCGGCACCATAGCCGGCCAGCGTGGCGAAGTGGTGCACCTCGCGCGCCGAAGCGGTTTCGACCACCAAGCCCACGGTCGTGCGCAGGCCTTCGCGAACCAAATGGTGATGAACGGCGGACAATGCCAGCAGGGCCGGAATAGCCACATGGTGCCGATCCATCTTGCGGTCGCTGATGATGAGGATGTTGTGACCGCTTTGCAGCGCATCCACGCTTTGCGCGCACAGCGAGGCGATCTTTGCCTCCACGCCCTCTACACCCCAGGCCAGAGGATAAGTGACGTCCAACTCGAAGCTCTTGAACTTGGCGCCGGTGTGGCGCTCGATCTGGCGCAGCCGCGCCATTCCGTCAAAGTCGAGGATGGGTTGCGGAACTTCGAGTCGCATCGGCGGATTGACCGCGTTGACGTCGAGTAAGTTGGGTTTGGGGCCTATGAACGACACCAGCGACATCACAAGCGCTTCGCGGATCGGGTCTATCGGCGGGTTGGTCACCTGCGCGAAGAGCTGCTTGAAGTAGCTGTAAAGTGGCTTGGGTCGGTCTGACAGCACAGCCAACGGCGTGTCGTTACCCATAGAACCTATGCTTTCTTCACCCAATTGCGCCATAGGACTCATCAGGAACTTGATGTCCTCCTGCGTGTAGCCAAAGACCTGCTGACGGTCGAGCAATGTTTCGGCGAAAGTCGGCGCTTCGGTAGCCGTGACGCCGATGTCGTCGAGCTTGATGCGCACGCTTTCTATCCACTGCCTATATGGCCGGGCCGAAGCGAACTGGTTTTTCAGTTCCTCATCGTCGATGATGCGGCCCTGCTCGGTGTCGATCAAGAACATCTTGCCCGGCTGCAAGCGCCACTTGCGCACGATACGGCTCTCGGGGATAGGCAAGACACCCGTCTCGGAAGCCATCACGACGATGTCATCGTCGGTGACGATGTAGCGTGCAGGCCGCAACCCGTTGCGATCCAGCGTGGCACCGATTTGGCGCCCGTCGGTGAACACCATAGCCGCCGGGCCGTCCCAGGGTTCCATCATCGCGGCGTGATACTCGTAGAACGCTCGCCGGCGTTCGTCCATGGCGGTATGCTGTTCCCAGGCTTCTGGAATCATCATCATGGCCGCGTGCGCCAGCGAATAGCCGCTCATGGTCAGCAATTCGAGCACGTTGTCAAAACTGGCGGTGTCAGATTGGCCTGCAAAACTGATCGGGTAGAGCTTCTTCAAGTCGTCACCGAGCACGGGCGACTTCATCACACCCTCGCGTGCGCGCATCCAGTTGAAGTTGCCTTTGACCGTGTTGATCTCGCCGTTGTGCGCGACCATGCGGTAAGGGTGCGCCAGCGGCCACTCCGGAAAGGTATTGGTCGAGAAGCGCTGATGCACCAGCGCCAGCGCCGAAACCACACGCGGATCGGCCAAATCTTTGTAGTAGCTGCCCACTTGGTTGGCCAGCAGCAGACCCTTGTAGATCACGGTGCGGCAGCTCATGCTGGGCACGTAGTACTCGCGGCTGTGTTTGAGCTTCAGACGTTGAATGGCACTCGACGCCGTCTTGCGGATGACGTAGAGCTTGCGCTCCAACGCGTCGGGAACGATCACATCGGGCCCACGGCCGATGAACACTTGGCGTATCACCGGTTCTTTGGCGCGCACTGCGGGCGACATCGGCATGTCGGCGTTCACAGGCACATCGCGCCAGCCTAGCAACACTTGGCCCTCGGCCTTGATCGCACGCTCAAGCTCTTGCACGCAGGCCAGGCGTGAGGCGTGTTCCTTGGGCAAAAAGGTCATGCCCACACCGTACTCGCCCACTGGCGGCAAGCTCACCCCCAACGCGGCCATCTCTGCACGGTAGTACTCGTCGGGAAGCTGGATCAGGATTCCTGCGCCATCACCCATCAGCTTGTCGGCACCCACCGCGCCACGATGATCGAGGTTTTGCAAAATCTTCAACCCCTGCTCGATGATGCTGTGCGCTTTGTGCCCCTTGATCTGCGCCACAAAACCGACACCGCAGGCGTCGTGCTCTTGCGTTGGACAGTACAACCCGTCACGAGCTGCCTGTTGCAACTCTTTGTCAGATGCGATTTCGCAGGCGACCGGTTTCATAACACTCCCCAACTCAAGGCCATAAGCGGCTCACCAGAGCATAGGGCAACTCGCCATAGGACTCAAGCCAAACAACTGGGGTCAGACACCAATTAAAAAAAGATTG
>JAOTTZ010000387.1 GCA_029864165.1 Burkholderiaceae bacterium | reverse complement strand
GTTGCTACCTGTCGTGACAGCGTCGGCGCATTGGCTGGCGCAACCGCAGTTCGCAAACGCTGTGGCCGACTACTTGCACAAAGAGGGCCTGGCGATCGAGGGCTATGTGGACGAGCTCAACGAGCGCCAGCCGTTCAAGTTGGTTACGAGAACTGAAGGGGCGTAGGGAGGATCTGAATGTCAACAGGCGCTAGTGCTGCGACTCGAAAATATCGAGGCATGATGAAAGTGATGGATTTGGCCTCATGGCTAGGCGCAAACCACAGCGATACCAGGACGTATCGCGAGGATTTCCAACGACGCCATGGCGTCGAAGGCGCGCTTTCATGTATCGATACTTTCGAGCCGCAGCACTAGAGCTTGGCGCGTTGCATAAAGTCGTCGAACTTGGCCTCAGTGAAGCGAAACCATAGATGCTGATCGCGCCGGAAGTTAGCAAAGTCGGTGTAGACCTTTTTCCAGTTCGGATTCTTTGCGCTCAGTTCCGAGTACAGCGCCATCGCTTCCTTGAACGCAGCAGTCATCACATCTTTGGGGAACGCCACCAGCTTGGTCTTACGGCCCACCAATGTCCGCAGCGCTGCGGGGTTGCGGACGTCGTACTTGGCCTGCATTTCGACATGCGCAAAGGCAGCAGCAGCTTCGACCATGGCTTTGTACTCCGGGGTCAAGGCCGCGTACGACTTGGTGTTGAGCATGAAGTCGAGTTGCGGGCCACCTTCCCACCAGCCGGGGTAGTGATAAAACGGCGCTACCTTGTTGAAGCCTAGCTTCAAATCGTCGTAGGGGCCGACCCACTCGGCGGCGTCTAGGGTGCCTTTTTCCAGCGCTTGGTAGACCTCGCCGCCAGGGATGTTTTGCGCCACAACGCCCATGCGCGCCATCACCCTGCCAGCGAAGCCGCCAACGCGGAACTTCAAGCCCTTCATGTCGGCGACCGACTTGATCGGTTTGCGAAACCAGCCGCCCATTTGAGCACCGGTGTTGCCGCCCGGAAAGTTGATGATGTTGTAGTTGGCGTAAAACTCGCGCATCAGCTTCAAACCGTTGCCGTCGAACATCCAGGCCGTCATCTGGCGCGAGTTCAGGCCGAAGGGGATAGCGCAGCCAATGGCAAAGGTCTCGTCTTTGCCGAAGAAGTAGTACGGCGCTGTGTGCGCTGCCTCGACCGTGCCGTTCTGCAATCCGTCCACAACCGCGAACGGCGGCATCAACTCACCGCCGGCATGGACAGAGATCTGGAACTTCCCGCCGGACATCTCACCAACTTTCTTGGCGAAGGTTTCAGCCGCGCCGTAAATCGTGTCCAGCGACTTAGGAAAACTCGACGCCAAGCGCCAGCGTATGCTGGTCTGCGCGTGCACCACGGTGGGCGCCACGCCGGCAGCCAGCACACTGACCAGCCCGGTTTGCCGCATGAATGATCGACGTTCCATGATAAATCCTTGGTTGAGCGAATTCTAGGACTTGCCTCTGCCCCTGGTGTGATATACCGCTTTTCTACTGACCGACATGGGTGGACGAGGGCATGGGCAAGGCACAACGTAAGGCTCGGGGACTTCAAGCAGTGTTCGGGCTGGTCGTTGTGTTGGCGGTTTTTGCAATACACGCCACAACCGGTTGGCTGGACGGTGTTGATCGCCGGCTGTACGACGCTTCGGTGCTCACATCCGGCAGGGTGGCGTCGCCGAATGTCGCCATCATCGCCATCGACGAAGCCAGTCTCGTCGAGCTGGGGGCTTGGCCCTGGCCGTTGGAGCTACACGCGCAACTTGTAGAGCGGCTGACGCAGGCCGGCGCGCGCGCGGTGGTGTTCACTCCGACGCTGAGCCTACCGTCTAACGAAGCGGCCAAGTTATCGCTGCGGCGTCTTGGTGAGTCGGTTGGGTCCGACGCCGACCCAGCTGTCGCCACTGCGCTGTCTGAGTTACGGCTGGCGTTGGATGGCCAGGCGTCGCTTGCGCGCAGCCTGGCAACGCACGGCAAAGTGGTGCTGGCGGCCGACGCTTTCCAAAGCGTCGCCGATCGTGACGCCGCCAACATCCCGGCATGGGCGGTTCGCAGCCTTCTACCTGCTGGGGCGAGCCGTCTGAGGACGGCGGGCAGGGTGCAATGGCCCGGCGATGAGCTGGGCCTGGCCGCTGCCGCCGTTGGCCACCGCGTTTTGCAGCCGGATGTTGACCTTACGCTGCGCAGCCACGCGGCCTTGCTGGCTGTGGGCAAGCAGGCTTTGCCATCGCTGGCGTTAGCAGCGGCGGGCGTTGTCGGGTCCGGCCTATCGCGCGGCGATGGTGGTGCGGTTCGGCAGGGCAAACAGCCGTTGGTGACTGGTGAACTCGAAACGCTGCGCCCGCTGTTTTACACCGGCCGCGCAGGCGTCAAGCCTTTTCTCAGCGCTTCTTACTTGTCCGTACTGCGGGGCCAAGTGCCGCAGCAGCACTTCACGCGTAAATTGGTGTTGATTGGCCACACCGCGCCCGCGCTGGATGCCGGCGTCGCCACGCCGCTGGGGCGGGCCATGCCGGCCGTCGAGGTGTTCGCGCACATGACGTCTAGCGTGCTCAACAGGGAACTGATGCGCGTGCCGCTGTGGGCGTTGTGGGCACAAGGATTGGCCATGCTGACGGTGGCCGCCCTGGTGGCAGGGGTATTGCCGCGGCTGCGGCCGTGGCACGGCCTGGTGGTCTGTGGTGGTTTTGCAGCGCTGCTGCTGGCCGTCGAGTGGGCGTTGCTGACCCAATCGTTGCTGTGGGTGGCGCTGG
>JAOTTZ010000386.1 GCA_029864165.1 Burkholderiaceae bacterium | reverse complement strand
GTTGGTGGCCACCGCCCTCGGCTTGTTCGCTGCGATCCCTGCGGTCATCGCATACAACCGGTTTGCGCGCGACATCGACCGTGTCGCCATTCAAATGGAGACTTTCATCGAGGAGTTCTCCAACATCTTGCAGCGCAACGCCAGCCAGGCCGTTGGCTCCGGTATTACTCCCCGCTGAGCATGAGTTTCAGCAGCCGCCAGCGCGTATCTCGCCGACGCACGATCAGCGAGATCAACATGGTGCCTTTCATCGATGTCATGCTCGTGCTGTTGATCATTTTCATGGTCACTGCGCCGCTCATCACAACGGGCATGGTCGACTTGCCCAGCGTGGGCAAGAGCAGGCAGCGCCCGGAGCATGTTGTCGAATTGATCGTGGGCCGCGACGAAAAATTGCAGCTGCGTGTCGATGCCAGCGATTTGGAGTCCGTTCGAGTGCGCGACCTGCCAAGTCGTGTTCTTGCCGCGCAAGCGGGCAATGCCAATACGCCGGTGGTCATCTCTGCAGACCGCGACGTCAAGTACGAGGTGGTGGTGAGCGTGATGGACACGCTACAACGCGCGGGTGTGAAGCGGGTGGGGCTGTCTGTCAAGCGTGGTGTAAATTGAATTGACAGCCGCCGCATGGTCTCGCGATCTGTCGATGCCGCGCGATTCCGGCGGGCTGGGCGCTGGGGTGGCGCTGTCGCTGCTCGTGCATGTCGCGTTGATACTCGCGCTCGCGTTCGGTCTGAACTGGCGCTCGCGTCTTCCCGAAGCCGTGGAAGCCGAGTTGTGGGCGGCCGTGCCCCAGGTGGCTGCCGCACGCGAGGTCGTACCTGCGCCGGCGCCGGCGCCGGCGCCCAAGCCTGATCCTAAGCCTGTGGTGGTGCAACCGCCGCCGCGTCAGTTGCATGACGCACAAATTGCCATCGAACAAGCGCGGCGAGCGGCGCGCAAGCTAGAAGCCGAGAAAATGCGCGCAGAACTTGAGAGGAAGCGCGTAGAACTAGAAAGAAAGCGCGCCGAGCTGGCGAAGAAGCGCGCAGAAGATGATTCACGTATTGCAGCGCAGCGCGAAGCCAACCTGAAGCGCATGTTGGGGCAGGCGGGTGCTACTGCGACGACACCAGGCCAATCTGTCCGCAGCGCCGGCCCTTCGGCCAGCTACGCCGCTCGTATCAGGGGGCGCATCAAGCCCAACATCGTATACACCGCACCCGTGGCCGGCGATTTGGTGACTGAAGTCGACGTGCGCTGCGCGCCAGACGGTCGTATCCTCAGCCGCAAGCTCGTTAAGAGCAGCGGCATCGACGCTTGGGACCAAGCTGTATTGCGTGCGATCGACAAGACGGAGGTATTGCCGCGCGACACTGATGGCACAGTGCCTTCACTGCTGAGCATCGAGTTCAACGCGCGCGACTTTTGAAGTCTTCGAAAAGCGTGCCACGAAGCGGCGGTCGATGTGATTCTTCAAGTACCAAGCCCAGGCGCCCGCGGCAGCAAATGACCCCCAGGACACTATGGCGCGCCGGCCCCCACAGCTCAGCAGGTTGAGCGAACGCTGCTGCGGCAGGTAGGCTTGCAACGGCGAGCCCATCATGAAACGACGCAGGTTGCGCGCCAAAGGCGGCCCGGCTCGCACAGCGTAAACGCCGCTCTTGGGGTGTGGTGCGTCGATGCGCGAAGCGACGTCACCGGCCGCGAATACTTCTGGGTGCGAGCTGCTTTGTAGGGTGGCCGAGACAGCGACATACCCGTTGTCATCGAGCAAAAGGCCACTGCCGAGCAGCCAAGAAGGCGCGCACCCATTGATTGCCAACACCGGCGCGTCACAGGCCAGGCGCATGCCGCTGCCGAAGGTGACACGATCAGCGGCGACCTCTACGCAAGCGTCTTCGAAGACGCTGATGTTCCCGCGCCTGAGTAACTGCCGGGCGAGCTGCTGCACCGGTGTCGGGTAGGACGAAAGGGGCGGCGCGCCGCCGGTGACCAGGCTCACCCGCGAGCGAGCGCCCAGGCGATGCTGTAGCGCAAGTGCTATTTCGGTGCCAGCCGCACCCCCGCCTACCACCACCAGGCTCAAGGCCTGTTTGTTGGCCAACAGCAGCAACGAGTCCAATTTGGAAGCAAAGCGTTCGATGGGCCGCACGAAAAGACCGTGTTCACTAGCGCCTGCGATGGTGTTGCGGTCCATCACAGAGCCGACGTCAATGCTGAGAACGTCGTAGCCTAATTCATCGCCACTGCTCAGGTAGATGCGGCGGTGTTGGGCGTCCATTCCCAACGCGGCGGCTTCATCCCAATCTGCCCCGGCGTCCGCCGCCAGCAGGTCCAACGGAATAGCGCAGTCACTATGCGCGTAGTGGCCTGCCACCAGGCCCGGCAGCATGCCCGAGTACACCAGGTGCGAGAAAGGCGACACCAGCGTCACGCGGACGCCAGGCACGGCTTGCCGCGCCAGCGCGCGCAGCACGTGCAAATGTGCATGTCCCCCTCCGAGCAAGACCAGGTGCCTCATGCGTTTATGTGCGAGCCAAAGTGTGCCATCGGGGTGTGAGCAAAGTAGTTAGCCTGCACGTTCGCGGACCAAATAACCGGCGCAAACCTGAATCAAAGTTGTGCGGGCTTACATCTCGAAACACCGAGCATTGTCGCGTAGCTGGTGTAGTGTTGCATGCTATGCGGTACTTATAAAACCGATGCGTTTGGGCCTGTAGCTAGGCGCAAACCACAGCAATAGCCAAAGCTATTGCGAGGCTGAGCCCGGACACAAACAGTCTAGTGGACTG
>JAOTTZ010000025.1 GCA_029864165.1 Burkholderiaceae bacterium | reverse complement strand
CAGTGATCATGATGGCGGGCAACGAGCGGCCAAAAAATGCCCGCAGTGCGTGTATCGCCTCTACACCTGTATGGCCGTTTTCAAGCCGGTAATCCACAATCAGCAAATGCGGCGCGCCGAGTATCGGATCGACGCGGCACGCCCACTGTGTCGACGCGGCAACCGTATCGAAAGACAGCACCTGCGCGCCCCAGTCTTTCAGCAATATCTCCAGGCCACTGCGTACCGCGGGTTCGTCTTCGACCACCACAATGACCTTGCCGCCCAGCGTCAGGTTAACCGGCGCTTTTGCGACCGCACTGATCTCGGTTGCCGGAACCGCCTTGCCCACCGACACCTCGAGTGTGAAAACCGTCCCCCGCCCGGGCACTGACTGCAAGCTGAGCGGTGCGTTCATCAGGCTGGCCAAACGTTTGACGATGGCCAAACCCAGACCCAGACCTTTCTTTTGGTCAGGCGCCAGTGCTGCGGTGTTGCCCGGCTGGTAGAACTCTTCAAAGACCCGCTGCTGCTCTTGATCGCCGATGCCCCGACCGGTGTCCCACACCTGTATGCGCAGGCGGTCACCGCGGCGGCGGCAACTGACCAATATGCCGCCATCGTTGGTGTAGCGGATAGCGTTGCTGACCAAGTTGCGCAAAATGCGTTCGACCAGCAACGGATCGGCGTGAACGTGCTGGTGCTCACCGCGAAAGCGAAGTGCCAAGCCTTTTTCGAACGCGGCGGGTTCGAAATGCAAGCGCAGCTTGCGGTAGATCTCGGCGATGGCAAAGTCAACCGGTTTGACTTCTACCCCACCGGCATCGATGCGGGTAATGTCGAGCAGCTCGGAGAACAAGCCGTCGAGTGCATAGATCGATGCGTTGATGCTGTTGACAAGCTTGATTACCTCGTCGTCTTCGCTGCGCTGGCGTAATGCCTCGGCGAAAAGACTCACGGCGTGCAGCGGTTGGCGCAGGTCGTGGCTCGCGGCAGCAAAGAACTGCGTTTTGGCGCGGTTGGCGACTTCGGCCGCTTGCCGCGCAACGTCGGACACCGCCTTTTCGTCTCGCAACTGGTCTAGCAATAGCGCAGTGCGCAGCTTCAAGTGGACGACCTTGTTAAAGGCGGTCCGGTAACTGCTCCCGAAAAAAATGGTCAAGCCGAGTGTGAGCATCATCGCGCCGGCGAGCTGCAAGTCCAGCGCAGTGCCCGGCATGGCCACACGCGCAGTCAGCGGCAATAGCTGCAATGTCAGGTAAGCGAGAAAGTAGGGAAACTGCGGCGCCAGAATGGGCACGCAGGCGACGCAATAGCTGTAGATGATGAGTACCAACGCCACTTGCTGAGGCGCCTTCCCGTCGTCCCAGAATATCCAAGCGGCCAGACCCCACATCGCCCCCGAGAGCAAGGTACCAGCGTTCCAGCGCAGCAGCCAGCGGCGGTATTGCGCCGCGCTGTCGGGGCGGCTGCGGGCATAGGCCCGGGCCAACAACCCGCGCGCCGTCCACAACAATGCGAACAACCCGCCCCAGGCGGTCAGTTTCGCGACGCTGGAAACTGCCGCGAACATGGACACGAGAATCACGGCACCGACCAGGTTGGCCACCAGCGATACGTCGTTGTAGGCGAACATAGCTTGCGCCTTGTCACGCAATACCGCCAACTCCGGCGCACTGTTTCGGCCCAACGGGTCGGCCACGGGCAGTGCGTCAGTCACAGGTTTGACTTGATGGTGCTGCCTCGCCAGACTTGGATACTCCCCTGTTCTTGCGTCATCTGGCTGACTGCAAGCACCGCCTGCGTGCGTGAGGTCACGTTGAGCGCGCGCAGCACAGCGGCGACGTGGTCCTTGACCGTCTCGACCGACAAGTCCAACTCGCGCGCGATCAGCTTGTTCGGTTTGCCCTGGAGCAGCAAGAGCAATACCTCGGTCTGGCGCGGCGTCAGACCGATTCCGGCCAGCGTTGGCGGCGGTGGCGTGCCGCCAGCCTCCACGCCTACGACGCGCTTGTAGCCAGGGTCGGTATCGCCTTTGACCTTCGTGATGTGGCTCTTCTCGGAGCCCATGGTCATCGGCGGCACGTAGATGCCACCCGACATCACCAGGTGCAACGCTTCAAATAGCGTTTCGTTGCTGGCGCGCTTGGGCACAAATCCCATGGCACCCAGATCGATGGCGCGAATCACGTCGCTGGCACGGTCAGACGCTGACAGCACAACGACCGGCAGCGCCGGGTACTTGGCACGCAACTCGACCAGCAGATCAAAGCCGTCGGCGTCGCCCAGATGCAGGTCGAGCAACACCAGGTCGTGGTCGCTTCTTTCGCGCAGCGACTCGCGCGCAGAACCGGCACTGGAAGCACCGACCACTGTCACATCGTCACCCAGCCCTTTGATCACCGACTCCAGGGCCGACAGCATCAACGGATGGTCGTCAATCAGCAGGACGTTCATCGTTAAACGAAATCGCTCAGCGTTGTCATGGTGTCTGTCAAGCCAGCATGGTAGCTTAACGCCGCGCCCCGGTAACGTCCACGCCGATTCCTGTGGCTGATTCCTGTGGCTTGCCAACTGCCAGCACTCATTCGGTGCGCGCCTCGGCAGGCTCGCCTTCTGATCCAGATATCGTTCTTGCGCGCCTGCCCATGGGCACGCCAGACTACCTCCGCGTGCTCGGGGCAACCCTCAAGAAACACAACCACGAGCACAGCGCCAAGTACAAATGTGTGTCGTTCAAGACCATGCTCGACCGGCAGCTCTTTCTGGCACGAACCATCGGCCTCCAGCACCTGGCGCATGTACATCGACAGCGTCACCGTCGGCGGATACAGCCGCTCACGGTGCTCGGGCAGCAGCGCTTCGGTCGTCTCAAGCAACTCCGGACTCGTCAGCACGTTGAAAAACTCTACAGCCTGGGTCGATCTCGCCCGGCGTTCCATGCTGGCTCGACCTTGATGCAAAGCGCTTCGAGTATTACGATCCGTGGTGGCTGGCCTTTGGCAAAATGGTTTGGGTGCTTCGTAATACCCATCCTATCAATCCTTGGTCAGCCTACTCCTTCCTCTTCAATTGCTCATGCCCTCGGTTCGAACATGAAGCGGCTTAAGTAAGTGCCATTCCGTTTAACACTACAGACCGGACAGCGTAGGTCTGGTGGAACATTGATCCGGTGCGAAATATTTTGTGCAAGATTCCAAAGGCTCAAAACTCCTACATCTTGACCACTGAGGCCGCCTAAAAGCTTTAGCGCGCAGCTTGCTTGTAGGCAACCCACTACTCCGACCAGCGGAGCGAACACTCCCATCGTGGCACAAGGCTGGTCTCCCAGCGTACTCCCGCTAGGAAACAAGCAGTGATAACACGGACTGCCCTCCAGACGAGGATCGATGACCAGCAGCTGCCCTTGAAATTGGACCGCAGTGCCAACCACCAGCGGAACTTTAGCCGCCACGCAGGCAGCATTAACGGCGAGTCGCGTAGCAAAGTTATCGCTGCAATCGAGAACCAGATCTACTTGTCCTATCCAGTGTCCAAGCTTTTGCCCGTCCATACGCAGCGCTAGCGGTGTAATAGAGACTTCGGGATTAATAGCAGTAAGTCGCTTCTGCGCCGATTCGACTTTCGGTAACCCCAGTGAGGAAATGTCATGCAGCACTTGCCGTTGCAGATTAGAGAGTTCGACAGTATCGTCGTCGCTGATGATGAGTTCCCCCACCCCCGCAGAGGCCAAGAACTGGGTGGCTGTGCACCCCAACCCTCCCATACCTACGACCAGAACACGAGACCTCGCCAGCCGAGCCTGAACGTCTTCACTCCACTCGGTCAATAGCAGATGGCGGCTGTAACGCAGTAAGCTCTGGTCGTTCATGAAACGATGTGTTTTCGCTTTTGTCGCTCTGTGAATTCATTTTCTACCACTACGCTCACCCTGTTATGCCCGCTCGTTGCCATTGCTGGCCTCATGCTGACGGGCGTTACACAAGCTGCTGAGGTCAGTGTTGCTGTCGCAGCTAACTTCGCGACCCCCATGAAAAAACTTGCCATTGAATTTGAGAAAGCGACTGGACACAAGATGCAAGTTTCCTTGGGCTCCACTGGAAAATTCTACGCACAGATTAAGCATGGCGCAGCTTTTGAGGCACTGCTGGCAGCTGATGAAAAAACCCCCGCACGTTTGGAGCAGGAAGGTCTGGCGGTAAAAGGATCTCGCTTTACGTACGCAATCGGCAAGCTCGTGCTATGGAGTCAGCGGACCAACTTGGTGGATAGTAAGGGCACGGTACTGCATACCGGCACGTTTGAGCAGCTGGCGTTAGCTGACCCTAAAGTGTCACCCTACGGAAACGCCGCTGTACAAACACTGACACGACTAGCGCGGTTGGAACAGCTGCGAGGTAGGCTGATATTCGGAGAGGGCATTGCGCAGGTTTACCAGTTTGTCGCGACGGGAAACGCGTCGCTGGGCTTTGTAGCCCTGTCACAAGTCATGACCGATGGCCGTATTGAACAAGGCTCGTTTTGGTTGGTGCCAACCGACCTCTATGATCCCATTCGGCAAGGTGCTGTGTTACTCAAAGCGGGGCAGAACAAGCCAGCCGCTGTAGCTTTTCTCACGTTCTTGCAAAGCAATAAGGCATGTGAGCTGATACGCGCTTATGGTTATAGCTTTGATGGTCATGTTTGGAAATGATGACGTATGGCCCACCATTTGGCTTACCGCCAAGTTGGCGGGCTTGACCACTTTAATTTTGCTGCTACTTGCGACGCCGCTTGCTTGGTGGCTTGCGCGCGGTGGCTCGCGTTGGCGTGCACCCGTCAGCGCGCTAGTCACGCTGCCTTTAGTGTTGCCCCCGAGTGTGCTGGGGTTCTACTTGTTGGTGGCGCTCGGGCCCCAAGGTCCCCTGGGTCAAGTTACGCAGAGCCTGGGTTGGGGCACTCTGGCCTTTAGTTTCAGCGGCCTACTGTTAGGCTCGATCGTGTATTCACTTCCCTTCGCTGTGCAACCGCTGCAATCCGCTTTTGAGGCCCTCGGTAATCGTCCACTAGAAGCTGCTGCCACATTACGAGCGCGCCCGCTCGACGCTTTTTTTTCTGTTGCTCTACCGCTTGCACGACCAGGGTTCCTAACCGCAGCGGTTTTGACCTTCGCACATACCGTCGGCGAATTTGGGGTTGTGCTGATGATAGGCGGCAATATTCCCGGCAAAACAAGGGTGCTGTCAACACAAATTTACGGCCACGTCGAGGCAATGGAGTACACCCAGGCACATTGGCTGTCGGGTGGCATGCTTGTCTTTTCTTTTGTGGTACTGCTGGCTCTGGCGATGCTAAGAAACCGCGGTGCATTGCGTGTTACCCCGTAACTGCAGCATGAGAAACCCCGTTAGCCATATCCATGTCAACCTGCCCCGCGCGGCATTTGTCTTGCAAGTTGATTTGTACTTGCCTACAAACGGTATCACCGTGCTACTGGGACCGTCTGGCTCAGGCAAAACCAGTCTGCTGCGCTGCGTTGCAGGCTTAGAGCGCGCCGGCACGTGTCGCGTGGAAATTGCTGGGCAAGTGTGGGAAGACAGCGAGTTCCACATTTTTGTACCCACGTGGAGGCGACCATTGGGTTATGTGTTTCAAGAAGCCTGTTTGTTTGAACACCTTACGGTGCGGGGAAATGTTGAATATGGGCTGCGTCGCAGCAAAGGCGGGTCTTCAAGGCAGACCTTGGATGCAGTCATTCAAATGCTTGGAATAGAGCCTCTACTCACACGTAGGGCGCAGCAACTCTCAGGTGGTGAGCGCCAACGAGTAGCCATCGCGCGAGCGCTGGCAGCGCAGCCACTTTTACTGTTGCTGGATGAACCTTTAGCGGCGATAGACCAAGCACGGCGCGCTGACATACTGCCTTGGCTGGAGCGCTTGCGCGATGAACTGCAACTACCCATGCTGTACGTGACGCATTCGACTGATGAAGCGGCGCGTCTGGCTGACACTTTGGTCGTATTGGAGCAAGGGCACGTCAAAGCAGCCGGGCCGGTGGCTGAGGTGCTGACCGCGGTACATCATCCGGTGATTTTGGGCGACGACGCTGGCGCATTGCTCCGCGGAAGAATCGCCGAGCGCGATGGGCAGTGGCACCTGGCCGGCGTAGCTTGCGCTGGGGGCGTACTGTGGATACGCGATACAGGCCTTTCGTTGGGCACGCAGGTACGCCTGCGCGTGCTGGCTCGCGATGTCAGCATTACCACTGCTGCGCCGTTGCAAACCAGCATACAAAATCACTTGCGTGGGGTGATCAAGACCATCGCGACCGACACGCACCCTGCGCATGTCCTTGTGCACGTGCTGTGCGGAGATTCCACTTTGCTTTCACGCATTACAAACCGTGCAGCAGCAGCTTTACGCCTCGAACCGGGGCAAGCGGTGTGGGCGCAGATCAAGTCGGTTGCGATCGCCGAATAATTTCAGTTCCAGTGAATTGATTCCATGCCTTCCTCCACCAACGAACTCGTCATTGGCCTTGTTTCCGTCAGCGACCGCGCCAGTCGCGGCGACTATGTTGACAAAGGTTTACCGGCTCTAACGCAATGGCTCTCGGAAGTCGTCACCACACCCTATAGTTTGCAAACGCGACTGATACCGGATGAACAAAAGCTGATTGAGGTCACTCTGATTGAGTTGGTCGATCAGCTAGGTTGCGGTTTGCTACTCACTACTGGTGGCACCGGTCCAGCTTTGCGCGATGTAACGCCGGAGGCCACGCTGGCCGTGGCGCGCCGCGTATTACCCGGCTTTGGTGAACAGATGCGTCAAATTAGCCTTAACTTCGTGCCGACAGCCATTCTTTCGCGCCAAGTCGGCGTCACACGCGGTTCGTGCCTCATCCTGAATTTGCCTGGGCAACCCAAAGCGATTGCCCAAACCTTGGAGGGTCTGCCTGCGAGCGGTGCACGCGCCGCAGTTCCCGGCATTTTTGCTGCGGTCCCCTATTGCTTGGATTTAATCGGCGCGGCTTGCCTGGATACTGATCCCCAACGTGTCGTCAGTTTTCGCCCAGCGCCAGCGCGTCCTGGGTAAAGAAATGGGCTATCCGCTGGGAGCTACTGCACCAACGGCGACGCTGCAGGGCTCAGGTCGACGCCATCAATCTGAGCTTGGCTCGCCAGCAATTGCAGGTACTGCCGCAACGCGGTAGCGAAGGTTTGCTGGCGCAGCGCCTGCGCCACGGCGGGGAGAACTGCCTCAAAAGACGGCGCCGTCCCAGGCTCGCGCGCCAAGACCTCGACCACGTGGAGACCAAATCGGCTGTGCACCAGGCGCGGTAGTACCCCAACTTCAGAGCGGCCGAATAACTCGCGTGCAAACTCCGGTGCGCAGTCTGCGGCGGTGAGCCAACCCAAGCCGCCACCTTGTGCGCCACTCGGACAGTTAGAAATATCCACCGCCGTCTGGGCGAAGCGATCAGTTTCACCGGGTGCCTGGCAGCGCAAGTCCAGCAGGCAGGCTACGGCCCGTTCGCGCAAAGCCGCCACGTCTACGCCGGGCATGACCGCAAACAGTACGTGACGTGCCAATATGCGCTCCCCCAAGGTGTAGCGCGAGGCGTGCGCAGTGTGGTAGCGCCGGCACGCCTCGTCGGACGGTTCTGGCAATTGCAGTTCACGCTGGAGAAGGACCTCGATGGCCTGGCTCGCCTGCTCTGTCATGACGCCGCCTTGCGGCTCGGCGTTGTCTAGGCTCAGCAAGCCGGTGCGAATCGCCGCCTGACGCAATAACTCGCTGCACGCACGCTGCCTTAACTCATCGGCACCGACTGACTCTTGGGGGAGAACCAATACGACGCCGTTGACCTGCGGCACTGTTGCGCGCGCCATCATGTTCTACACTCAAACTGATCGGCGTGGTTGGTTCTGACCCAACGGCACATTCAGGCGGCGTGAACGCACGACTTGGTACGGCCTAAATAGGTAGGCGACCGTCGCGAATCCGCTCCAGACATGCACCAGGCGGCTGAACGGGAACAACAGGAAAATCGTCATGCCCAGCACCATGTGCACCTTGAAAGGCCAGTCCACTGCGACCAACGCGCTCGCGTCTGGGCGGAAGGTTGCGACACCTTGCAGGTAATGTGAGAGGATCAGCATGGCGCTCGCATCTTGCCGATGCGCAAACGATAGCGGCAGCGTGATCAGTCCAAGGCACAACTGCACCCATAGGATCACCAGGATGGCCAGATCGGTGCGATGACTGGTGAGGCGAATACGCGGATCGAAAATGCGCCGGTGTAGCAGCATGGTCAGCCCGACAAAGCACATCAGCCCCGCCGCACCGCCTGAGACAATGGCGAGCATTTGTTTTTGCGGCGCTGTGATAAAGCGCTCGTAAATGAAATGCGGCGTCAGCAACCCAATTGTGTGCCCGAGCAGCAGGAACAGGATGCCGACGTGAAACAAGTTGCTGCCCCAGCGCAGCTGACCTGCGCGCAAGAGCTGCGATGAATCGCTTTTCCAGGTGTACTGATCACGGTCGAAACGCGCCAAGCTGCCCATCAGAAATACCGCCAGGCAAATGTACGGGTAGACGATGAAGAAAAAGTTATGCGCGCCGGTACTCATGTGCGGGCTCCCTGTGTCGCGTTGATGGTCGACGACCCGTTCGCGGGTCTGACAATATGCACCGGCTGCGGCTGCCCGGGGCGGGCTTGCCCCTCGGTAGAGCAGCCGCCGAAGGCCGGTGGCTCTTCCCAGCTTTGGTCCAGGCCCTCTTCCGCGGGCAGATTCACGGCCTGCGCTTTCTCGCCCGCCAGCTCTATCAGCGCGGCCAGAACGCTGGCGTAAGGGCTCTGACGCTTGAGCAACGCACTGAAAATCGCCAGCAGGATGTGCGCGAACTCGCGCAGGAAATTGGCCGCCTGCACTGGCGGCTGGGTCGACGCATACTCGAGGACCACCGCCAGATGGTCTGGCAATTCTCCGGGCGCCAAGTTGAGGCCGGCCTGCTCGTAGGTCTTGACCAGATCCACCATCGCCGGGCCGCGGTCACGCGAGTCGCCGTGCACATGCTCGAACAGGTGCAATGCGGTGTTGCGCCCCCGGTCGAACAGCTCGACGTACGCAGCCTCAATGTCGAGCGCCGGAGCATTGCAAAGGACATTGATCAACGCACCGAGTTCGGCCAAACGATCCACGCTCAGCGCGTGTTCCTCATGCAGCGCTCGGCGCATTTCGACCAGGTGCTCTCGCAGCGAGTTGTCGGGGTATCGAAGTAGGTGTGCCAGCACCCGCAGGGTCATCGCCATCGGTGACGGGGCAGTTGTGAACAGGGCCATGGCTCAGACTTCCGCCTTGATCGGAATCGTCCGCTTCTTTTCGCTGCCGAATAGGCTCGCCTCAGTCACGCCTTCGGAGCAACCATTACCGAAGCTGAACCCGCAGCCACCGCGCACGTTGAACGCATTTTCGGCGTACTCGCGGTGGGTGGTCGGAATAACAAAGCGGTCTTCGTAATTGGCGATGGCCATCACACGATACATCTCTTCCACTTCGCTCACACTCAGCTTCACCTGTTCGATCGCCGCCATGTTGGCCAATCCGTCCACGTGTTTGCTGCGCTGATACGCACGCATTGCCAGCATTCGTTCGAGTGCCCGGACCACGGGTGCCGTGTCACCCGCTGTCAACAGGTTCGCAAGGTACTTGACAGGGATGCGCAACTGGTTGACGTCGGGAATCTCGCCATTGGCCCCCACCTGGCCGGCATTGGCCGCGGCCGAGATCGGCGACAGCGGCGGCACGTACCAGACCATCGGCAAGGTACGGTACTCTGGGTGCAGCGGCAGCGCCACCTTCCAGCCGACCGCCATCTTGTACACAGGGCTGTTACGAGCGGACTCGAGCCAGTTCTCGGGGATGCCGTCCTCACGCGCCTGCTCGATGACCTTGGGGTCATGGGGATCGAGGAAGATGTCGAGCTGGGCCTGGTAGAGGTCCCGGTCGCGCTCGACGCTTGCGGCCTGCTGAATGCGGTCAGCGTCGTAGAGCAGCACACCCAGATAACGGATTCTGCCAACGCAAGTCTCGCTGCACACGGTGGGCTGGCCGGCTTCGATGCGCGGGTAACAGAAAATGCACTTCTCTGCTTTGCCGCTCTTCCAGTTGTAGTAGATTTTCTTGTACGGGCAACCGCTCACGCACATGCGCCAGCCACGGCACTTGTCCTGGTCGATTAACACGATGCCGTCCTCCTCGCGCTTGTAAATCGATCCTGAGGGGCACGACGCCACGCAAGCCGGATTTAGGCAGTGCTCGCACAGCCTGGGCAAGTACATCATGAAAGTGTTTTCGAACTGGCCGTAGATCTCCTTTTGGACATCGTCGAAGTTTTTGTCCTTGCTGCGCTTGGAGAATTCGCCGCCGAGAATCTCTTCCCAATTCGGACCCCAGACGATCTTGTCCATCTGTTTGCCGGTGATCAGGCTGCGTGGACGCGCAGTCGGCGTGGCCTTCATCTCGGGCGCCGATTGCAGGTGCCCGTAGTCGAACGTAAAGGGCTCGTAGTAATCGTCGATCTCCGGCAGGTTGGGATTGGCGAAGAGGCGCATCAGCAACTTCCACTTCGCACCCTGGCGTGGCTGGATGGAGCCGTCGGCTTTGCGCACCCAGCCGCCGTTCCACTTGTCTTGGTTCTCCCACTCCTTTGGGTAACCGATGCCGGGCTTGGTTTCGACGTTGTTAAACCAGGCGTACTCCATGCCGGGGCGGCTGGTCCAGACGTTCTTGCAGGTGACCGAACAAGTGTGGCAACCGATGCACTTGTCCAGGTTGAGCACCATGCCAATTTGGGCGCGGATCTTCATGCGACTTCTCCCTGAGCCTGCACGGGCTGCACCAGTTCATCGGCGACCGGCGTGTCGAGCCAGTCGACCTTGTTCATCTTGCGCACCACGACAAACTCATCGCGGTTGGTGCCAACGGTCCCGTAGTAGTTGAAGCCGTAGCTGAACTGCGCGTAGCCACCAATCATGTGCGTGGGCTTGAGCACGGTGCGCGTTACCGAGTTGTGAATGCCGCCGCGTGCACCGGTAATCTCGGAGCCCGGCGTGTTCACGATCTTCTCTTGCGCGTGGTACATCATCACCATCCCGGGGTTGACCCGCTGGCTCACGACCGCGCGTGCCGCGATTGCGCCGTTGACGTTGAAGAGC
>JAOTTZ010000385.1 GCA_029864165.1 Burkholderiaceae bacterium | reverse complement strand
ACCCAAACCCTATCCTTGGCTGAAGATCCCACGGGCCAAGGCGCGCCGAAAGATACAACTACATGGTCATGCTTAGCGGCTTAAGTAAGTGCCATTCGCGTTAGGGCCCGTTAACACTGCAACTGTCCTCGCCGTGGTCAATTTTCGCTACGACGCCCAAAGTCCGACAGGCTGCTAGTGGCGGTCGCTGCGGGCGATCGCCAACAAGTGTTCGAGTTCGTCTTTATACTGAACGCGGTTATACGCGTGCCAACGTTGGATCCCGAACATTGTGCCGGCGACGGTCACACCGAGTACGGCAATGGCTGTAAATGCCGACAGGCCAAAGCGCGTCATACCGGTGTAGAAAGCGCCCAACGCGAGTATGCACGCCTGCTCGTTGAAGTTCTGCACGGCGATCGATCGGCCCGCGCCCATGAGATTGTGTCCTCGGTGCTGTAGCAGCGCGTTCATCGGCACCACCAGGTAGCCACCCACGAGACCCAACAAAACGAGAAACGGCGCCGCCACCCATACGCTGGTGATGATATTGAGCCCTATCATCAACAAGCCCATGGCAATGCCAAAGGGAATCACGTCGGTGGCGTGAGCCAGGCGCACGCGTAGCGCGGCAATAACCGCACCGGCAGCGGTACCGATGGCGACAACGCCCACCAGTGAAGACGCTTTTGTCGTGTCGTAGCTCAATGCGACGGCGGCCCAAGCGAAAACAATGACGCGCATATTGCTCGAAACGCCCCAAAACAAAGTAGTTGTCGCCAGTGAGATCTGCCCTAGCTTGTCTCGCCACAGCCGTGAGTTGCAGCGGGAAAAGTCTCGTACCAGCGTGACCGGGCTGACCGGCAGCGGTAACAAGGGTGCTTCAGTGCGCGGGATTTTCAGGTTGAATGCGGCGGCAATTGCGTAGAGGAACATGATGACCGCGATCGCCGCTTCGGGTGCCGTGGTGATGGCTTTGGCAAACGCGGGCAACTCGATGGCGAGCAACTGATCCGACACCCGCGTGCCAACCAGTTGCCCGCCCAACAGCACACCCAAGATGATCGACAGGATGGTCAACCCTTCGATCCACCCGTTGGCCTTGACGAGTTGAGAACTCGGCAACAGCTCGGTCAAGATGCCGTACTTGGCCGGTGAGTAGGCGGCGGCACCGAGACCGACGATGGCGTAGGCGAGCAACGGATGGACGCCAAACAACATCATCAGACAGCCCCCCGCCTTGATGGCGTTGGAGTAGAACATCACCGTGCCCTTGGGCAGCCGGTCTGCGAACGCGCCGACGAAGGGCGCAAGCACAACGTAGAACAGCGCGAACATCGGCGACAGGGCAGGGACGTGCCAGTCTGGGGCACCGGAGGTCTGGATCGTAGCGATGGCGGCCACGAGCAGCGCGTTGTCAGCCAGCGAGCTGAAAAACTGCGCCGACATGATGGTGTAAAACCCTTTTTTCATTCGCTCGTGTGTCGGTCGGCGTCGCGCTGTGCATTGCCGCGTCGCAGACCTTATAGCACGCGCTGCGCGATTCAAATCGGTGCGTGACTGGCAGAATTCAATCTACTTTCCGCAGTTGTACGCACATGAATCGTCGGTACGCAGGTCAGTGTTCGTGCGGCTTAGCCAGCGGAGGTGAGCGGTCAACTGCCGAAAGTTCAAGCATGCCACGCCCCATCGAAGCGCTAGTCCATACCGATGCTCTGGTGCACAATCTCGCGCGTGCGCGCGCTGCGGCTCCCGGCGCCAGAGTGTGGGCTGTCGTCAAAGCCAACGCGTATGGGCACGGCATTGAGCGCGCATACGCCGGCTTGCAATCTGCTGACGGATTCGCGTTGCTGGACATTGCAGAGGCCGAGCGCCTGCGGCAGTTGGGTTGGCGTGGGCCGATACTGTTGCTCGAAGGTTGTTTCGAAGCGCGCGACCTCGAGCTGTGTTCGCATTTGAAACTGTGGCATGTGATACACCGCAATGAGCAGATCGACTGGTTGGCTGCGCACAAGACCCGCACAGCACAGCATGTGTACTTGAAGATGAACAGCGGTATGAACCGGCTGGGCTTCAAGCCCAACGCCTACCGCACAGCCTGGCAGCGCTTGTCGGGCCTGACGCAGGTGGACGACATCACCTTGATGACGCACTTCTCAGACGCCGATGGCGCGCCGGGTGTGGCGCAGCAAATGGCTGTTTTCGAACAGGCCACACGCGATTTGCCGGGTGAGCGGTCGGCCTGCAACAGCGCCGCGACGCTGCGGTTTGCGCGCGAGTTGCCGGCAGTGCGTGCGGATTGGGTGCGTCCGGGGATCATGCTCTACGGATCTTCCCCCGACTATCCGACACATGACATTGAACATTGGGAGCTTCGAGCCACGATGAGTTTGCGCACGCAAGTCATTGCCACGCAAGCGTTGCAGCCCGGCGAGACAACAGGCTATGGTGGCGTGTTCAAGGCCGATGCGCCTATACGCATCGGTGTAGTCGCGTGCGGTTATGCCGATGGTTACCCGCGCCACTGCCCGACTGGCACGCCGGTATTGGTCGACGGGGTACGTACGCGCTCGGTAGGCCGTGTGGCGATGGACATGCTGGCGGTAGACCTGACCACGCTGCCGCAGGCCACGGTAGGCAGCGCGGTAACGCTTTGGGGATGCGGACCGAACGCTAGCGTGTTGCCGGTCGATGAAGTGGCGCACGCCGCCGGCACCGTGGGCTACGAGTTGATGTGCGGCTTAGCGCAGCGCGTTCCGGTGAGTATCGGTTGAACCATTGGGATGACCCCATGCCGT
>JAOTTZ010000384.1 GCA_029864165.1 Burkholderiaceae bacterium | reverse complement strand
AAGCCAAGCTCGATCTTGAAGTGTCTGCGCCGATTCAAATTTCACCCACCCTGCCGATCCAAATTTGACCCGGGGGCAGATACCGACCTTGTGATGGTCGGCAGTGGACAAGTGTAGGTGTTTGGGGCGTTGATTTCCCTCCTGATTGCTTCGATGAACGCGCGTGGGAATCTGTGGAGGGCGTAGCCCGTAGCGGATTCCCACGCGCGCCGCCCGCTCAGGCGGTGTCGTGCTCCGTTGACTACTTGGCGCCCTTGCGAGCCTGCTCACGCACCTTGATACGCTTTTTAGCCACCGCGGTACTGTGCAAGAAGCGGTGGCTCTCGTTGCCCGTCTCCACGATGTGGCAATGATGCGTGAGCCGATCTAGCAGCGCGGTGGTCATCTTCACGTCGCCAAAGACGCTGGACCACTCGGCGAAGTCCAGATTCGTCGTGATCATCACGCTGGTGTGCTCGTACAGCCGTGACAGCAGATGGAACAGCAGAGCCCCGCCGGTCTGGCTGAACGGCAGGTAGCCCAGCTCGTCAAGGATCACAAGGTCCATGCGCAGTAGGCTCAGTGCGATGCGTCCTGCCTTGCCTTGTGCCTTCTCCTGCTCCAGCGCGTTGACCAGGTCCACCGTCGAGTAAAAACGCACCCGCTTGGCGTGCCGGGTGATACCCGACACGCCGATGGCCGTGGCAAGGTGGCTCTTGCCCGTACCGGGCCCACCGACCAACACGACGTTCTGCGCCGATTCGGTGAACGTCAGCTCAGCCAGGGTGTGAACCAGCTTGCGATCGACCGGTGAGACCTCGAAGTCGAAGCCTGCCAAGTCGCGGTGCACTGGGAACTTCGCCGCATGCATTTGGTGGCTTACCGAGCGCATCGCGCGGTCGGTTGTCTCTGCCTGCAGCAGGTGTTCGATCAGCCAGCGAGAGCCGTCCAGCCCGGCGTTGCGGCCTTGCTCGACCAGATCGGCCCAGGCGCCGGCCATGCCGTACAGACGTAGTTGCTTGAGTTCAACCGTCACGTCACGCATCATGGCAGGCCTCCTCGGTGCTGTCCTGCCCGCGCAGGCTGTCGTAGCGCGCGGTGTTAGCCAGCGGCGCAGTGGCCACCTGCAACGTTGTCGCCGCGTTTTGCGGCGCAGGCGTAGCGTTCAACCGGCCCAGCACGTTGACCACATGCTCGACGCTTACCTTGCCGGAAGGTGGTGCGTTCTCCAGCGCCAGTTCCACGGCCACCAGCACGGCGTCCAGCCCAACGGCGGGCACGATTGCCAGCACCTGCGCCATCACGCGGTCGCCTCCGGGATCACGCAGCAGCGCTCGGCACAACATCTGCAGCGGTTCGGGCATGTCGGCGAACGGTGCGCCGTTGCCGTGGGCCACGCAGGGGCCCCTACGTGGCCCTGGCGCCGGGCTTCCTCTGCAGCAGCGGGATGTAATGCTGCCAGTCATAGCGCGTCTGGCCTTCGCCGTTGAGGCGCTCGTGGCGGGCGACGATCGCGTTGTTGGCGACGACGACCACGCTGCCCGGGTACAGCCGCGTGCTGAGCATCTGGCCTGCCAACTCGCACGGCACCGAGTAGCGGTTGCGCGCCACGGCCACCAGGCAGGTACTCGACACGCGCGCCGGCTTCTCGACATAGCCGTCGAACGGTGCGGGTATGGGCATCAGGTGCGCTCGCTCATGCTCGAGCATCTCGGCCACGCTGAACTGCTTGTGCTCGGGGTGTCGGACCTCCTCCCACAGCGAACGGCATCGATTGCCCAGCCATGCGTTGAGTTCGACGAACGAGCCGAAGCGCTGCTTGGCCGCGTCGATCCAGATGCGTCGCCGGCTGTCCTGTACGTTCTTCTCGACGATGCCCTTCTCCCAGCCGCTGGCGACGTTGCAAAAGTCGGGGTCGAACAGGTAGTGCGCGCACATCACGGCGAAGCGAGCGTTGACGACCCGGCCTTTGCCCTTCTTGACCTTGTCGACCGCAGTCAACATGCAAGTCGTAGATGCCACGACGCGCAACACCACCCAACGCCGCAAAGCTGCGGGTGTGTGCGTCAAACAGCATCTCGTGACCCTGGCTTGGGTAGGCCACCAGCCAGAAGGCACGGCTGGCGCACAGCTTCATGTGCGACACCTGAAGTCGATAGTAGATACCGCCGACCACCAGCCCCTCTTCGCTCCAATCGAACTGGAACGCCTCACCCAACTCGAAGACCAGCGGCACGAAAGCGTTCATCACCGTATGCCCCTGAGCGTGGCGCCACGCACGGACAAAATCAGTGATGCGCGTGTAGCCGCCGTCGTACCCAGCGGCCCTCATCTCGCCGAACAACGCCAGCGCCGTACGCCGCTCGCGCTTGGGTCGATGTGCATCGACCTTCAGCGCCTGCTCGATCGCCTCGTGAAACGCAGTGAGCTTGCCAGGTCGCAATCCTCGCCGGTACTTCGGTTCGCCCTGCACGGGTTCACGCAGACACTTGCGAACCGTGTTTCGCGACAGACTCGTGATGCGCGCAATCTCTCTTACAGACTTGCTTTGGCGGTGGTGGAGCCGCCGAACCTTGCCAATCATCTCCATGGTGATCACTCCTCATTCCCCTGTGCTTAAAAATGCAGCAGGGTAGGTTGAACACCCGGGTCAAATTTGGATCGGCATAACCCCTATAAGTGGGTCAAATTTCGGTCGGCACCAACACACCAACTGGCGCCTGCGTGCGACAAGAGCGGCCAGGCGCTGCTGCGCGGGGGTCAGCGGCAACTTAACGTACTTGTGGCGATTCGGGTGATGCGCCAA
>JAOTTZ010000383.1 GCA_029864165.1 Burkholderiaceae bacterium | reverse complement strand
ATGGATACTGGCCTCATCGAGCTTTTCTAGCCGCTTCTCAAGAACTTAGGCCCGCAGCCGATCACCCCCCCGAGATATCCGGAGAAAGCAATGCACTCAATCCTCGCTGTGGACGACTCTGCATCCATGCGTCAAATGGTGGCCTTCACGCTGAGGAATGCGGGTTACGAAGTGACCGGTGCGGTCAATGGGCAAGACGCCTACGAAAAAGCCCACGCTCGTGGCTTCGATCTCGTGTTGACAGATCAGAACATGCCGCGCATGGATGGTCTCAACCTGACCAAGCAGCTGCGCGAGCACCTCAACTTCAAGGCGACGCCGATTCGGATCTTGACCACCGAGTCGGGCGACCAAATGAGACAAGCCGGCCGTGCCGCTGGCGCCACCGGCTGGCTGGTCAAGCCGTTCGACCCGGCCTGGCTGATAGAGGTGATCCGTAAGGTTATTTGCTAATTTATCGAGCAGAAACAACTAGCACAGGAAGGCATCATGGCCAAAGCAAAATCGGAGAGCGCGGGCCTCGACCTCACGCAGTTCTACCAGGTTTTTTTCGAAGAGGCTGGCGAAAACCTTGACAACATGGAACGGCTGCTGCTTGAAGTCGACATACAGGCCGCCGAAGACGAGGAGTTGAACGCAATCTTTCGGTGCGCCCACTCAGTCAAGGGTGGCGCTGCCACTTTCGGTTTCACCGATGTGGCCGAGCTCACGCATCAAATGGAAACTCTGCTGGACAAGCTGCGGCGGCACGAGCTACAGCCCACGGCGCCGATGGTTGATGTGCTGCTGGCCTCGGGCGACGCGCTGCGCACCCAGTTGGCCCGCCACGCGGGCAACGGTACGGATGAGGTCGACACCACCGATTTGCTGGCCAATATCCGCGCCATGGCGGCCGGTGAAAAGCCACCCAAGCAGCTGAAGGTCGCTGCCCAGGCACCGATTGTGACGCTGGCGCAGGAAGCGCCACCGGCGCCGACACCCGGTGGCGAGCGCCAGCTTGAGCTACAGGTGGGCCCGCTCCAGAATCCGGCCCAGGCCGACAACTTGGTCGAGCTGTTCAGTGAGATCGTTGGATTGGGCAGCATAGAGCCGATTGACGGTGGACAGGCCGCCGACGGCATGCGCCGCTTCAAGGTCATCACCACCAGCACGGACAAGGAGTTGCTGGACTTGTTCAGCTTCCACGTCGCAGCCGAACAGGTGAAGCTGTTGCCGCTGGGGCCGGGTTTCGGTTTGTACGCGGCGGCGCCTAGTGCCCCCAAGCCTGCCGCCAACGCGGGCTCAGGCGTCGGCGCTGCTGTGACTGCCAAGCCGGCGGCCAAGGCCGCAGCAAGTCCTGAGTCGTCGACGCTGCGTGTCTCGGTTGACAAGGTTGATAAGCTCATCAACTTGGTGGGTGAACTCGTCATTACCCAGGCCATGCTGGAACAGAACACCCAGGCCTTGGACTCGGTGGTGCTTCAGCAACTGGCCGCTGGTTTGGCCGACCTTGAGCGCAACACCCGCGACTTGCAAGAGTCGGTGATGTCGATTCGCATGATCCCGATGTCCACCGTATTCAGCCGCTTCCCGCGCTTGGCGCGCGACCTTGCTGGCAAACTCGGTAAGAAGGTTGACTTTGTGACACAGGGCGAGGCGACCGAGCTCGACAAGGGCATGGTCGAAAAGATCACCGACCCGCTCACGCACTTGGTGCGCAATAGTTGCGATCACGGCATCGAGATGCCGGCGGATCGCCTGGCCAAGGGTAAAAACGAGACCAGCACCATCACCTTGGCCGCCAGCCATCAAGGTGGCAGCATTGTCATCGAGGTGCGTGACGACGGTAAGGGCTTGAGCCGCGACAAGCTGCTGAAGAAAGCACGCGAAAAAGGCATAGATGCGCCGGACTCGATGACGGACCCGGAAGTCTGGAGTCTGATCTTCGCACCCGGTTTTTCCACCGCTGACGTTGTGACCGACGTATCCGGCCGAGGTGTCGGTATGGACGTGGTGAAGAAAAACATCACAGCGCTGGGCGGCACGGTCGAAATAGACTCGTCGGAAGGTCACGGCATGAGCGTCAAGGTGCGCTTGCCGCTCACCCTGGCGATCATGGACGGCATGTCGATCGGTGTTGATTCCGAGGTGTACATCCTGCCGCTGTCGCAAGTGGTCGAGAGCTTCACGGTCAAGCCCGGAATGGTCAAGAGCGTGGCAGGTAGCGGCCGCGTGGTGGAGGTCCGCAACGAATACATGCCAGTGCTTGAGCTGGAACAGGTGTTCGGCGTGAAGCGCGTCGGTGCCAATGCGAGCAATACGATCATGGTCGTAGTGGAAAGCGACGGTGAGCGAGTCGCACTGCTGGTCGATGAACTGCTTGGTCAGCAACAGGTGGTGGTCAAGAATATTGAATCCAATTACCGCAAGGTACCCAACCTGTCCGGTGCCACCATCATGGGCGATGGCCGGGTGGCCCTAATCGTCGATGTGGGCGGCTTGGTTCGAAAGGCACTCTGATCAGCCGGCTCTCAACGGCAACGACGTTTGCACTGTAGGTTCCGGCGGGCGATTAGTGGGCGAGGAGACTGGCGTAACGCTTACAGCTTCGCCGTGAGGCCGGCACGGGCGGACGGACGCGGAGCATTGGTCTCGGTCGGTACGGAATCTTCGGCCCGTAAGGCGTTGTAAATAAATAAAGGTCTCAAGTTGATCACTCAGATCGTGGCCTTATGACGTAGTTCCAGTCACCATGAAACGTATTGCGCTTGACATTGACGCGCGCTATTTCTTCATCGCTGACTCTT
>JAOTTZ010000382.1 GCA_029864165.1 Burkholderiaceae bacterium | reverse complement strand
CAAGATGCAATTCGAACTGTTGCAACAGTTCGGCGCCGAGTTCACGCCCACGGCAGTGTTGAAGCTCGAGCACTATCAGGGCGAGCGCCCGATCTTCGACCTCCACAAGATCGACGAGGAGCTCGCCGGTGCGCTGGCGCGCAGGGTAGAGCTAAAGTCGGGTGGCTACCTCATCATCGACCAGACCGAGGCATTGACCGCCATCGACGTCAACACCGGCAGCTACGTCGGAGCGCGCAGTTTCGACGACACCATCTTCAAAACCAATTTAGAGGCCACGCAAGCCGTTGCGCGTCAATTGCGGTTGCGCAATCTGGGCGGCATCATCGTCATCGACTTCATCGACATGGCGCGTGAAGGGCACCAGGCCGCCGTACTGGCCGAACTGCGCAAGCAAACTGCGCGTGACCGCGCGCGGGTAGCGGTCAGCGGCTTCACGCAACTCGGTTTGGTCGAGATGACGCGCAAACGTACCCGCGAATCGCTGGCGCACGTTTTGTGCGAGCCCTGCCCCACGTGTGGCGGTAATGGGGCAATCAAAACCGCGCGCAGCGTGTGCTACGAGATCATGCGCGAGATCTTGCGCGAAGCGCGGCAGTTCAGCCCCAAAGAATTCTGTGTCATGGCATCGGCCAACGTGATAGAGACACTGCTCGACGAAGAAGCCCCGCACCTGGGCGCGCTCAGCGAGTTCATTGGCAAGCCTATTTCGCTGCGGGCCGAACCGATGGGTTCGCCCGAGCAGTACGATATCGTGCTGTTGTAACGACTTCAGATCTGGTCCGAAGGCGCGTCGCAAACAGACGCAACAAAGACCATGGGAATCCTGCCGTCGAGTTCGCGCGCTGATGACGCGGCGGCATCTCAGTCCGCACGAAGGCTAGCGGTATGCTCGGGTACGACCCGCGCAAGGGTCAACAGCGCATGCACCACCTCACCCAACAGATGACGATCTGCACACAGGCAACGAGCCCAAACTGCGCTGTAACAATTCCGCGTTGCACCCCCTCGAATAGGGGGTGGACAAGCCGCGAATACCGTCGACACTAGCGCGCTACAGTGAGAACTTTTCACGGATTCACGGGCTCATGAACTTCAACGAATGGAGGCTTCCTATGAATAAACGTACCAACTTGCTTGCAGCTGCCCTCGGCGCTTTGGTCAGCATTGCGACCGCCGTGGCGCCCGCCTACGCGGCGCCTTCGGTGGATCCACACCACAGCGCTCCCAACACGCCTGGCGACCTGGACAACTTCGACGTCATCGGCGCCCAGGGGATCCATTCGAACTCAGTCGTTAGCTTCAGGCAGGTCGTGCGGGGCGTGGCTGGTGGCACGGTTCCGACGTCGCACCCCGGACAGCCGCTAGACGGCGCCGAAGTGCTGGGATATGTATTCCCCACCACGTTGAAGTCGACCGGCGCAGGAGATAAACCATGAACGCTGTTCGCATCGGTGCTGTATTTGCTTGGCTTGTAGCACTTACCCAACCCGCTTTCGCCGCCGACAGCTGTGCGAACAAGTTAGCGACACTTGAGAAGCCGGGGCTCGTGGACAACAAGCTCGCTGAAGAAACTATTGCCTGCTTTTCCGCCGCCGTGAAGAACAACCCGAACGATGCAGACGCCTACTACGGACTGGGATCGGCGCACTATTCCTTGGGACTCGCGACAAATAACCTGACTGAATTTGAGGCATCACGCTCTGCGCTAAAGACTGTTCTCAAGCTCAATCCGAATCACGCAAAGGCAAAGGAGCAGCTGGTCAACACTGAAGGGTGGATCCAGATGTCGGAATGACCTTGAGCGCCCGCCGCGGTGAATTAGTGACCCAACGCCGCGGTTCCATCCAGCGGACGGTCCTCGCGCTACACGCTCGGCCCGCCGCTGAACCGCGGCGTTGGGCGAAGGAAGCGCATGTGGGCCCCATTGACGACATTACTTGCTGATGGCCGTGTCCTGCGGGTCATGATCGATCGGGAATCGTCGCGCGTGACTTACGCGCAGGTTCTGCAGCTTTGGCGGGACGATGCGTCATTCCGTGCCGCGTTCATCGCCTTGCTTGCAGACGCACCCTTCTCCGCGTTCCGGTGGGAAACTCCACCGATTACGACTTCGACCGCAGACCGGCCTTTCGAGTTCGTCTTGCTGGATAGCCCTGGGTTGGCGAGGACGACTGACCTGCACGCTTTCGCCCAACACTTTGGAGGAACGGGGACGGAAGGTGTCGTGGAGTTCTCAAATCTGGGCAAAGACGCGATCATGGTGGCCCCGTGTCCTATCGCCGCGCCGGATGCATATGGGCATCTTGCGGCATTCGTCAGGAAGGCTCCAGAAGCACAGAAGCACGCACTTTGGAAGCTGGTCAGCTCGGCGATGCGACGACGCCTCGGGGCCAAACCGGTTTGGCTCAGCACCGCGGGCGGTGGTGTGCCGTGGTTGCACGTGCGGCTTGACGATCGGCCCAAGTACTATGGCTACGAACCGTATCGGGAAGCCGCCCAACAAGGTGATGCATCGGACAACGCTGTGCGCCGCTGCTGATTGCCAGACCGTTAGCCGTCTCATGAGCAACCGTTGCTACAACTGCGGATGCGACGCGACCACCGAAGAACACACGCCCCGACGATCTATCTTCCCGAAACTGAAAGGCTCAGCCGACGGCGGCGACCACCGGAAAGCACGCATCAAGGTCCCTTCTTGCAACGCTCACAATACAAGGGTCCATACTGCGGGGGCAATATGAGTTCCGCGCCGACAAAGACAAGTTCCCGGCTACGACCAAAGCGTCGGCCG
>JAOTTZ010000381.1 GCA_029864165.1 Burkholderiaceae bacterium | reverse complement strand
TTTTGTAGCATGTCGGCCCACAGTGCCGCGATGGCGACGTTGGGTGCCGTTGTGAGCCGCCTCATAAAACGTTGTAACAGGTCATCGCTACCGTTCAGTTTAGCGACCACAACAAGCGCCAAATTCAGCCTTTGTTCGGCCAGCGACACAGATCGTGGCGTCGAACAATGCGCTCAAGTTTGACCCTCGTTGCCCGAAGACTTGCCTATGAACGCTTTCAGCTGTATTCCGCGTCTGCTTCGCGTCTACCCGCCGACCGTTTGGGCCGCTACGCGCTCAGACGTTTTCCTGCCTTCACTGCGCCAGCCCCTATGCTCGCTCTGGCATCGCCTGTCCTCTTGGCTTGTGACACCCGGCGCCCGACAAGCCTTACTCTTACTACCGATTCGGCGCGACTTTGTCGAAAGTATCGCTGATATGAAAAGTCGAGACGTTAGCGCGCTCCGTGCGCGCATTCGCTTGGCACGCACATTGAATGACCTGTGGCATTTGCGCGCCGACGTCTACCGCGCCGTAGCGCTACACCATAGCCAAGCCGAAGCGGATGGCCGGCTGCGCCAATTAAACCAGCACTTCCCGACCCGTGCACCGCGTTCGGGCTTCATACCTCTACTGCCATGAGACCAACCAGGGCCGGCAGTCTTACGGTGTCGCAGAAGTAGTTTTTGCCAGCCGACCGCATCGGGGCCCACCTTGCGGGTCGGGCCATGACGAAGCGCTCGTGCCCACCAGCTTTCTCGTGCGTGCGCGCCTAGCGCTGCGACAACGTTCTTGCACGAACAGCCAGAATGCCCCTGGGACAAGGTGAAGTAAAGTACGCAACAGTACGGCCGTCAGTACGCAGCGCCGCACTATCGCAAGTGTCTGCGTACTTTCGGTGTTGATGAGTAGCAGAACCTGCCCGTGCCAACCAACCACCCACAGGAGAGCAAAAGATGAAGACCATGAAGAAGACGTTCACGAGCATCGCGGCGGTCGGCGCGCTTGCACAGCTGATCACGGCAACACCGGTGGTTGCGGCAGAGTCCTTTAGCATCAAAGACGGTGAATTGGCGCGCCCGACCGGGTATCGCGAGTGGATTTACGTAGGCACTCCGGTCACACCGAATGACCTCAACAACGGCAAAGCGGCTTTTCCGGAGCATCACAACGTCTACATCGATCCAAAAAGCTGGGCACATTGGAAGAAGACCGGTGAGTTTCGTGACGGCACCATTCTCATGAAGGAGCTGGTCAGCGTCGGTTCTAAGGCCGCCGTCAGCGGCAATGGATACTTCCAGGGCGACTACATCGGTCTTGAGGCGACGATCAAGAGTAAGCAACATTTCCCCAAGGAGCCCGGCCACTGGGCGTACTTCAGTTTTTCCACGCCCGATCACAAGTCACTGACAACGTCAGCCAAGGCGTTCCCGGCTGCCAGCTGCAACGCTTGCCATGCAGGCGCGGCTGCCGATGATTTTGTCTTCACCCAGTATTACCCGGTGTTGCGCGCAGGCAAGGCAACAGGCGAGGAGGGTACAGGCGGCAAGCAGTCCAAGCTGTCGCCGGCACAGCCCGCGGGGAAGTGATCATGCGGCGCCCTCACAAATCCGGTGTCGGCGTGATTGCCGCGGCCGTTGTCGGGCTCAGCCTGTTTCCGGCCATGGCGAACGACAAGTTTTCGCCTTACGTCGATGATGAAGGCAATATCGGTTTCCCGGCAGGGTTTCGCACCTCCATGGTGCACCTGGGGTCTTGGTTTGTGCCCCAGGGCGAGGCCAGCGGTTTCCATGACGTGTACACGGAGAAAGAAACCGTGGCAGCGTTTCGCAAGACCGGCAAGTTTCCTGACGGTGCGACGCTTGTCAAAGAGCTGCGGGCATCCAATACCGGCTCTTACACCACGGGCTCGCGGGTCAGCTACGCCACCCAAGGCCTCAAACAATGGTTCGTGATGATTAAAGACGCCAAGGGGCGCTTTGCCGACAACCCCCTATGGGGCGATGGTTGGGGGTGGGCGTTGTACAAGCCGGAGAGCCAGGCAAGAACGTCGCAACGAGCTATAAAACCGATTGCCTGGGTTGCCACGTTCCCGCCAAAGCTAAAGACTGGGTCTATACAGAAGCCTATCCAACGCTGAGTTCGCAGTAGCGGTACACAACGTTTCGGGCCACACGCTTCAAGCGTAGGCTGCGGGGTCTAACGAGCCATGAACGTAGAACAGCCCGCCGACGTCTGTGGTCAGTTTGCCGTGCCTGCTGCCCTGTGGCGCCAGTTGGTACTCGCCGCTGCGCAGCAGCGTGTCGCCGATGAAGGCCTCGCCGCCCAACATCATGCATTCTTCTTCTAGCCCGTGACTGTGCGCGTTCACCTGCGCGCCAGCGTACATACGCACCACAATCGAGCTACGCTCGCCTCCGTCGTACAGCATCTTGATGCGAACACCGGGGCCGAAATCTTCCCAGCTCGCATCGTCGGTCAGCGTTGAAAAACGCAGCGTTTGCGTCGATGGTTTGGCCGGCGCGCTCAGGCGCAGGTAGAGCACTGCGCCGGCAGCCCCAGCGCTCAAGGTGTGCGCGGCATCGTGCGGCGCCAAGGCCGCGTCGCCAGCGGTCAGCCGCTCAGGGCCTAGCAACGCCTCGCCGCTGAGCAACACCAACTCAGCCTGTGTGAACTGCGGCGACTGCGGCAATCTCGCGCCAGCCGCCAATTCAACGAGCGACGAACGGGCCACCTCTGTCTGCGCCAGTTCGCGGGTGCGTAAACCGGGTAGCACGATACGCCAAGCGTTTGCGTCGCGGCGCACGGTCACGAACTGG
>JAOTTZ010000380.1 GCA_029864165.1 Burkholderiaceae bacterium | reverse complement strand
GTGGTGTTTGGCCTGGGCACTGCGCAAATGATGGTTACCACCTTGGTGCTGGCCGTCGTCGGCCTGCTGCTAGGCTTGCCCTTGTCGGCCGCGCTTGTCGCCGCCTTCGGACTCAGCCTTTGCTCCACGCCCATGGTGTTGCAGCTGCTTGGCGAGCGTAAGGAACTCACCTCCCAGCACGGGCGAGCGGCATTTGGCATTTTGCTGTTTCAGGATCTTGCCGTACTGCCGGCCCTTGCGGTGTTGCCCGCGCTGGGCATTGCCGCAGCAGTGGGTGCGAAAGAGGCGGGCGTGAACCCGCTGCTGGCGTTGGGCGCCGTTGCCCTGATCGTGGTAGCGGGGCGCTACGCGCTGCGGCCCATTTTGCGCATCGTCGCGCACACGCGCACCCCTGACGTGTTCACCGCGGCGGCCCTGCTGCTGGTGGTTGCCACAGCGTTGTTGGTCAACGCGGCAGGGCTGTCCATGGCCTTGGGCGCGTTCATTGCCGGCGTGCTGCTCGCCGACAGCGAATACCGACACGAGCTCGAAGCCGATATCGAACCCTTCAAGGGTCTGCTGCTCGGCCTGTTTTTCATTGCGGTCGGCATGTCGGTCAACCTGCACCTGGCCGTCGCCGTGCCGGCACAGGTCATCGCGCTCACGGCCGGGCTGATGGCGGTGAAGGGGCTCGCGCTCTACGCGCTGGGGCGCTTCGCCACCGGTCTGGGCGGCAAGGCACTGCGCAGCCAAGCTAAGTCGCTGGCACTGGTGATGCTGGCCGGCGGCGAGTTCGCCTTCGTGCTGTTTCCCATCGCCGTCGATGCTGGGCTGCTGTCGCGGGGCGTCAGCGAGCTGTTGGTGCTGGCGGTGACGTTGTCGATGCTGCTCAGCCCCGTGCTGCTGATCGCCGACGACCGCTGGTTCAGCCGTTGGTTCTCTCCGGCCAAAGAGCCGGTCTACGAAGCGGTGGTGCCGGATGATCATCGCGTTGTGTTAGCAGGATTTGGCCGCTTCGGCCAAATCGTGGCGAGAATTTTGCGAGGTCGTGGAATCGCCTTCACCGCGCTCGAAATCAGCCAGACCCAGGTCGACTTTGTCCGTCGCTTTGGCAACCGCATCTACTACGGCGACGCGGCGCGACCAGAGATGTTGCGCGCGGCGCAGCTTGACAAGGCCGAGGTGCTGGTGATCGCCGTCGACGACCAGGACGCGTCGGTGAAAATCGCCCAGTTTGCCCGCCAACAGTTTCCTAACGTCAGGGTCTTCGCACGCGTCCGAAACCGCCAGCACGCGTTTCGGATGATGGAGCTCGGCGTGCCCTACGTCATGCGTGAGACCTTCCTGTCGAGCTTGGACCTGGCCGAGCATGTACTCCAATGGCTGGGCGACGAGCCCGCTGCAGCGCGCCGCAGCGTGGCACTGTTCCGCGCCCACGACGAGGCGACCCTGCAGAAGCAGTACGAGATCCGCGCCGACGAAGACAAGTTTCTGGCCACGACCAAAGCGTCGGCAGCGCAGCTTGAGGCCTTGTTCCAGGCCGACCGACAGGACGACAAGCCGCTGTAGCGGTGCCTCTCCACGCGTAACGTCATGTCATGCTTGCGAACCAAACTGGGCGGCGGGTGGGTGGCATATTGAGGCCGACGGCGGGGCATACCTCGCTACACTGGAAGTGTAGCTGTGAGCTTGGTTTGCATCCGCAGAAAGTTGGGCTGTTTAAAATGACAGCGCCACCCTCAATGAGGGTGGTGGGGGCGCCTGAAAGGGGGACTGCCGCTGGTAGCATCGCAACCGCGGCGGCGTTTTAAGCCAACTGGCTCGGCGCTAACGCAGATGTCTAAATACAAGTTGGGCGTCACAGAACACTCTTCGCCAATACGCCGCCGTTAAAATTGCGCTTTGCCATTCCTAGAGCCCAGGTCATGACTCGAGTCCTCGAAGTTGTTCTCGCTGAAGTAGCCAAATTGCCGCCTCACGAGCAGGATGCGTTGGCTACGCTTCTCTTGGATGAAATTAAGTCTGAACAACGTTGGAGCGCCTCCTTCGCCAAGTCGCAGCCTACGCTGAAGGCTCTGGCCGATGAGGCGCTGTCAGAGTTCAAGGCAGGCACGACCAAACCCCTTGATGATTTGCTTTGAAGTCAGCAACAACGGAGCGTTTTCGCAGCATGTACGCCGCGGCTGGGGCTCAGCGGCAGTCCCAAATCAAGCGCGCCTATAAGCTGTGGTTTGAGAACCCGGCACATCCGTCCATCCGCTTCAAAAAGGTTCACGATACAGAGCCCATTTACTCGGCGAGAGTAGATCTGGATTGGAGGGCTCTGGGGCTACTGCAAGGAGACACGGTTGTATGGTTCTGGGTCGGCCCACATGATGAGTATGACGCCCTGCTCAAACGTATTTGACCAACTTTGTGTCCGAGCAGACGGTTTGAAGGCCGCCGCTCAACACAACCGTTAGCCGGCTAATCAGCGAGCCCATGAACAATCTGCTCAACGCCCTCCCTACAGACCTGCTTGATCCAACGCACGTTATCGGCGCGGCGGTTTGGGGCGCAGTGTTCTTGATCATTTCATTGCTGCTGGCCGCAGCGGTCCGGCGGTTTGCACGTCAAATGGAATTGCGTCTGTCGGATGTAACCGGCCTTCGATTTGCTTGCGCATTTGCTCAAGTGCTCGTTTACTTGGTTAGCTTTCTTCTGTATGCCCATCTCGTTCCTGAGCTGCGCGCTCTGGGCACGGCACTCCTTGCCGGAGTCAGCGTTGTGTCCGTTGTGTTGGGACTCGCAGCTCAGAACACACTTGGTAATCTGCTAGCAGGC
>JAOTTZ010000379.1 GCA_029864165.1 Burkholderiaceae bacterium | reverse complement strand
TGGACGTCATGCAGGCCATCCTGATGCTGGTACGCCAGGTCAACGAAGGTCGCGGCGAGGTCGAGAACGAGTTCACCCGCGCGGTCAGCCGTGACGGCAACCCGGCGGCGCAAGAAGTCGTGTCGCAGGTGCTGGAGCTGCGCTGCAGCTTCGAGTGGCGCGGCCTGGGCGAGGTAGCGTTCAGCGCATTGAAGATCCGCCCTGCTTATGCCCAGTTCGACGCCGAGCAGCGCTTCAAACTCGGCTACATCCCGGTCGCGGACAACAAAGCCTGTGAATGCGGCGCAATTCTGCGTGGCGTCAAAAAGCCCAGCGATTGCAAGATCTTCGGCACAGTGTGTACGCCCGAGAACCCGGTCGGCTCGTGCATGGTCTCGTCCGAAGGCGCTTGCGCCGCGCACTACACCTACGGACGCTTCAAAGACATTCCCATCGCCCTATCCGCATGAGCGCGGTCAAGCAAGGCTACGTCCGGCCGCTGGACTTCAAGCACGGGCGCATCGACATGAACTTTGGCGCCGGCGGTCGGGCATCGGCGCAGCTCATCGACGAGTTGTTCGTCGCCGCTTTTGACAACGAGTGGCTGCGCCAGGGCAACGACAGCGCGGTGTTTACTCTCGCTGCGCATGAGCGCATGGTCATGTCCACCGACGGGCATGTGGTGTCACCGCTGTTTTTTCCGGGCGGAGACATTGGGTCACTGAGCGTGCACGGCACGATCAACGACGTGGCCATGTCGGGCGCGCGGCCGTTGTATCTGGCAGCGAGCTTCATCCTCGAAGAAGGCTTTGCGTTGAGCGAGCTCAAACGCATCGTCGGCTCGATGGCCGCCGCGGCGCGCAGTGGCGGCGTCCCTGTCATCGCGGGCGATACCAAGGTGGTCGAGCGCGGCAAGGGCGACGGCATGTTCATAACGACCACAGGTGTCGGCGCCCTCGCGAACGGGATCGATATATCAGGCGCTAACGCACGCCCCGATGATGTCGTGCTGCTGTCGGGAACGATAGGCGAACACGGGGTTGCAGTGTTGTCCCAGCGCGAGTCGCTGGAGTTCGAGACCGTGATCGAGTCCGATACCGCAGCGTTGCACACTCTGGTTGCCGCCATGCTGACAGCATCAAACGGTGTGCACGTGCTGCGCGACCCGACGCGCGGCGGGCTCGCGACCACGCTCAACGAAATCGCCCAGCAGTCCGGTGTGGGCATCTTGCTTGACGAAGCCGCGATACCGGTACTGCCGCAAGTCAACGCCGTCTGCGAATTGCTGGGGCTGGACCCGCTTTACGTCGCCAACGAAGGCAAGCTGGTCGCCGTCTGCGACCCGGTGCACGCCGACGCCGTGCTGGCCGCCATGCGCGCTCATCCCCTGGGGGCGCGCGCGGCGCGCATCGGCGTCGTTACCGAAGACGCCTACCGCTTCGTGCAGATGAACACGCGCTTTGGTGGGCGCAGGGTGGTCGATTGGCTCAGCGGTGAGCAACTGCCTCGGATTTGCTGACAACTTGATGAGCATATTTCCTACCGTTCTCTCCGTCCACAGGCCCCACAATAAGGTTGCGTCGTTGCGGTCCGGTCACGTCGAGGATTTGGCGTCGCGGCATCGCCCCCTAACCATTTCAGAGGATTGATCATGGAAGACAACGAACAGGAGAAGAGCAAACTGGCACGGCAGTACGATTTGCTGGCCAGCAAGTTCAATGAGCACTACACGGCAGGCAAGGACCGTGGGCGTGAAGCTATGTCGGCAGCGCTCGAAAAGGCCCGCGAACAGTTGACGTTACTCGGAGAGTTCAGCGCCGAACAAGGCAGCGAGTTGAAACAATACCTTGCCCGTGACCTGGATCAAACCATTGCCGACGCCCAGATGTTGGGTGACGAGGCCAAGGAGCGGCTGCACCCTGCTCGACTGGGCGCGGGGGCGCTGGCATCGATCGTTGCCGTGCTCGAATCGACCGGCAATGCTTTACGTTCCCTGACTGATAAAACGAAGAAAACGCTCACCTACAGGACTGGTGAGCTGACATCGGCCGGCACTTTGACCTGCCAGGGCTGTGAACAAAAAGTTCAGCTCAAGAAAACAGGGCATGTGCCACCTTGCCCCAAGTGCAAAGGCACCCTGTTCAGCAAGGGCTATTGAACCTGGAAACGGCAGTTGACCGCTGCCCTCCGCTTACAAAGCCGCATGAACACTGAGTTTCGACCCCACGAACGGCCTCACCACTTTGGTGACAGCGCTGCGCACCCGATTGAGCCACGCTGCGGCACGCTGGCCGCGTTGCTCCTCGTTGCAGGCATTGAGCCTGCGCCTCGTCGCGCCTTGCCAGTGGTCCGAATCGCGGCCCACTCGGGCGCGCCCAACAGCTGTTACCAGGTTGAAAATTCACGCGTGGCTCCCTCGCCGATAGTCACGGCAATTCCGATGATCGCTCCTCCCGACAGCGCGGACCGGGGCGTAAAGGCGTTTCGGTCTATAGACATCGCGCCTCCTGTTTTGCCAGAAGTGCCGTTGGCAAGTTGCGCGAAGACGCGTTCTCTCTCACCAATACCAACGCAGTACTGCGCCAGTACCCGACGATCCACGACGGCGGCGGGCGTCGCGCGTTGAGCATTGGCGCACTCGATGGCGCCGTTACCGATCCGGGTCTGCTACCGCCGCGCCCGCAGCCGGACCAGCTTGTCACGCCTGGCGGTATATGCGGGTGCCTTGCCTTTCGACATCAACCGCCCAGCGCGTGCTCGCTTACTGACGCTGGGTACGGGAGAGCGTGAATTACGCGCGCCTCAGCCTGACCGCTAAGCCCAGCAGACCCAGTCCTAACTGTCATGA
>JAOTTZ010000378.1 GCA_029864165.1 Burkholderiaceae bacterium | reverse complement strand
CCTGCTTCAACAGGCCCCACGTACTTTTCTGCAAGGCGGTGGCATGGACGGGTCGGCGATTGCCGAGCGCATCGCCGCACGGGCGGCGGCCAAGCGGGCGCGTGACTTTGCCATGGCGGACGCCATCCGCGACGAGCTAGCGGCGCAGGGCATCGTGCTGAAAGACACTCCTCAGGGTTCCACTTGGGTGAAAGGTTGAACGTGGCAAAGATCGTCACGCCCGACTACTGGGACGATGCTTGCAAACATCTTGCCAAGGGCGACCGCGTCATGCGCAAGCTGATCCAGCGGTTTGGCGAGGGGAGGCTTGAAACCCGTGGCGATGCATTCACCACGCTCGCGCGCGCCATCGTCGGTCAGCAGATTTCCGTCAAAGCTGCGCAGTCCGTTTGGGATCGTTTCACGAGCATGGTCGAGGTAGACGCGGGGCGTGTCGATCCGGCCTCGGTGCTGCAAGCCGGAGCGCGGCGCTTGCGCGAGGCGGGTTTGTCTGCTCGCAAGTCGGAGTATCTGACCGACCTCGCGTGCCACTTCAATACCGGTGTCGAGCATTGCCGACGCTGGCGGCAAATGGGCGACGAAGCGGTGGTCAACGAATTGGTCGCCATTCGCGGCATTGGGCGTTGGACGGCCGAGATGTTCCTCATCTTCTATTTCATGCGACCCAATGTGTTGCCGCTGGACGACGTGGGCCTGATCAAGGGTATCAGCCAGAATTACTTCAGCGGCGAACCTGTTTCCCGTGCCGAAGCCAGAGAAGTAGGTGACGGTTGGGCGCCCTTTTGTTCCGTCGCCACATGGTACATTTGGCGCAGCCTGGACCCGCTGCCTGTCGCGTATTGAGCGTTGTCACCAGAGCCTAGCCCGTTGTCGTGGGGATTAGGGACTTGAGGAACAAGCTGAATGAGCAAACGACACTTCCTTGAATTCGAGCAACCGATCGCTGTGCTCGACGCCAAGATAGAAGAGTTGCGTTACGTTCAAAGCGATTCTGCGGTCGACATCTCGGAAGAGATCGGCCGTCTAGACAAGAAGAGCCAGCAACTCACCAAGGAAATTTACGCCAGCCTCACGCCGTGGCAGGTGACGCAGATCGCTCGTCACCCGCAGCGTCCCTACACGCTCGACTACCTGAATGAGATGTTCAGCGACTTTCAGGAACTGCGCGGTGACCGCCATTTCGCCGACGATCCGTCCATCGTCGGTGGTTTGGCTCGTTTCAGCGGGCAAGCCTGCATGGTGCTGGGCCACCAAAAGGGTCGCGACACCAAGGAACGTGCGGCGCGCAATTTCGGCATGACCCGTCCCGAGGGCTATCGCAAGGCCCTGCGTTTGATGAAGCTGGCCGAAAAGTTTGGGCTGCCCGTTTTTACCTTTGTCGATACCCCCGGTGCTTACCCAGGCATCGGCGCCGAGGAGCGCAACCAGTCAGAGGCTATTGGCCGCAACATTTTCGAGATGGCTCAGTTGGAGGTGCCCATCGTCGCCACCATCATCGGTGAAGGTGGCTCGGGGGGTGCCCTGGCTATCAGCGTTGCCGACCAAGTGCTGATGTTGCAGCACTCGGTTTACTCGGTGATTTCGCCCGAGGGTTGCGCGTCTATCTTGTGGAAGACGAGCGATCGCGCGTCCGAGGCAGCCGATGCGTTGGGTATCACCGCCCACCGCTTGAAAGCGCTGGGCCTGATCGATAAGATTGTCAACGAGCCTTTGGGGGGGGCGCACCGCGATACCAAGCAAATGGCCTCTTACTTGAAGCGCGCGCTCAGCGACGCACTGCGCCAAGTCAGCGATTTGACCATCAAAGCGTTGCTGCACCGCCGCTACGAGCGCCTGCGGGCCTACGGCCGCTTCAGCGACACCAAGGCCAGATAGCCCCATGACCGCGCCCATCGTTGCTGTGGCCTACAGCGGCGGGCGCGATTCCAGCGCCTTGTTGCACGCGACGCTGGCCGCGGCTGCTGAAGTCGGCATCAACGTCGTGGCGCTACACGTGCATCATGGGCTCATGGCGCAGGCCGACGCTTGGTTGTGCCACTGTGAACAGCAGTGTCGTCGTTGGGCCACGCGCGGCAAGCCGGTGCGCTTTGCCTACCGACGTCTGAGCGGTAAGCCCGCCAAGGGCGACAGCGTCGAGGCCTGGGCGCGTCAGGCGCGCTATGTAGCGCTGCGCGAAATGGCCCTCGAGCACGGGGCATCGGTGGTGCTGCTCGCGCACCACCGGCAAGACCAAGCCGAGACACTGCTGCTGCAAGCGCTGCGTGGAGCCGGCGTGGCGGGCTTGGCGGCGATGCCCAAATCGGTCGAACGCGCAGGTGTTACTTGGTTGCGACCTTGGCTGGAGATGCCGCGCGCGCTTGTCGAAGCCTATGTCCGCAGGCATCGGCTGCGCTACATCGAAGACGACAGCAACGTCGACGCGCGCTTTGCGCGCAGCCGGCTGCGGCTGGATGTTTGGCCGGGGCTGCAGGCGGCCTTTCCGGCTGCAGAGAAGGCGCTCGCCGATACAGCCCGCTGGGCACGTGAAGCGCAACTGTGTGCTGATGAACTGGGGGTCATGGATCTTGCCGGTATCAGCGATGCAACTGGGCTCAACCTTGAGCTGTGGGTGCAACATTCGCTGGCGCGGCGCAGCAACGCATTGCGCGCTTGGCTGAAGCAACACTTGGCTGTCTATGCACCCGCCACGCTGGTGCAGCGCCTCATGGCCGAGCTGCCTGGGACTGCACCTGCGCAGTGGCCAGTTGGCACACAGACTCTGCGTCGTTACCGTGGCCGCTTGCAATGTCTTTGCGCAGTCAGTCCAAAGGGAACCGTTCTTTGCAGGGAG
>JAOTTZ010000377.1 GCA_029864165.1 Burkholderiaceae bacterium | reverse complement strand
AGCGCTATTTCGACCGCGGCTCGCGCGACTTTGCGCCCACGCTGGCGTTGATCCGGCAGGCAACCGATCAAGCGCAGCAAGTTGAGCTGCCGCAACCCAGCCACACGCTGGCAGCGTTGTCGGCTGCGGCGAGGCATCGAGCCCCCGTGAAACAACCGGGCTAGCTTGAATGCGCGCAGTCATATGGTTCATCTTGCTATTTGCACTGGCGGTGGTGGCAGCCGCGACGCTGGGTAGCAACGACGGGCTGGTCAGCGTTTACTGGGATGGTTGGCGCACCGACGTGTCGTTCAACCTGTTCATGCTGCTGCTGCTCACATCTTGCTTCTTGCTGATAACGACCGTGCAGGCGATAAAAGCTTTGATCGGTCTACCGGCGCGGTCCAGGCAGTGGCGGGTGGCGCGGCGCGACCAGATTGCGCAGGCGGCATTGCGCGACGCGCTGGCACAGTACCTTGCGGGTCGCTACGGTCGCGCGCAAAAATCAGCGCGGCGGGCACTGGACATCCAGTCCAAAACGCCGGAACTCGCACCAGATACCGAGTTCAGCGTGCTCGGTCACTTGCTCGCCGCTGGGAGCCTGCATCGATTGCAAGACCGAGGCGAACGTGACGCGCAATTGCGGCGCGCGCTTGAGCTGTCACGCCGCAGCAAAGGCGGCAGTCTCGCGCAGGAGGGCGCGCACATGTTGGCAGCAGAGTGCGCGCTCGACGACCGCGACGCTACGCGAGCGCTGGAGTTGCTCGCCGAGTTGCCGCCCGGCGTTGCGCGGCGAACCCAGGCGCTGCGCATGAAACTCCAAGCCGCCCGTTTGGCGCGCCAACCGCAAGAGGCGTTGAAAACTGCTCGCCTGTTGGCCAAGCACCAAGGTTTTTCGAAAGACGCCTCGGTCGGCTTGCTGCGCTCGCTCGCGTTCGAGGTCATCGACTCAGCACGCGATGCCGAGCAAGTGCATCGTCTCTGGAAGCATCTTGACACGATGGACCGGCGCGATGCGTTCGTCGCCACGCGTGCCGCCACACGCTTGGCCGAGCACGGGGCGTTCGACGACGGCCGCGCCTTGTTGCGGCCGTTTTGGAACCGTTTGAGCGATTTCAATGTCGAGGAACGCGATGCACTGGCGCACGGCTTGGTGGCGTGTGTCCACGGTATTGGCGCAGATTGGTTACCTGGGCTGGAAGCTGCCATGCAAACATGTCCGCGCCAGGGGGCTGTCGCGTATGCCGCCGGGTGCGCGCTGGCCGAACGTAAACTCTGGGGCAAGGCCAAGCCGCTCTTGCAGCAAGCGGCCGACGACGAGGCCCTCACCAAACCCGCGCGCCGCCGTGCCTGGCGTTACCTGGCGCAACTGGCTGAAGAACAATCCGACCCAGAGCGTGCCGCGCGATGCTACGCGGCAGTGGCTGAACAGAGCTAATCCTCGCGTGTCGCCAGCCAGCGACTGCGCAGCCACTCGATAGCGCCATGCTAAAGTTCGGGCCAGCGCGGCTGTAGCTCAGTTGGATAGAGTACTTGGCTACGAACCAAGGGGTCGTGGGTTCGATTCCTGCCAGCCGCGCCATCAATTCAACGGTCTGCCAAGGCCCCGGTACCGCGACGCTGCGGTTCTTGCCGAAGCTTGCAGTGACTACACTGCAATGTGTGGATACCAGACTTCAACTCGCGCCTGCTGCTGAGCGCTCTTGCGTTGCGTCGACTCGCATGAGGCCGCTTGCGATGCTGCGGGGTTGCGCTGTTGGTGGCCTGCTGGCCGTCATTGGCTGTTCAGTTGCTGCGCTCGAGCTGAAGGCGGTTCGTGTGGCGCACGGCCTCGTCCATCCCTGGAGCCTCGCCTTTCTTCCCGACGGCCGCTTCTTGGTCACCGAGCGGCCGGGGCGAATGCGCATCGTGGGCAAGGACGGGCAGGTCGGTGAACCCGTTGCGGGCCTGCCGCCCATCGACGCTGACCGGCAATGCGGCCTGCTCGATGTGGCGCTGGACCCGAAGTTCGGCGAGAACCGGCTCGTGTACTGGAGTTACGCCGAGCCCGCCGCAAACGGCCAAAGCGGCAACGGTGTTGCGGTGGCGCGAGGCCGGCTTGACGGCCAGCGTTTGAATCAGGTGCAGGTCATCTTCCGTCAACTGCCGAAGGTAAAAAGCTCGCTGCACTGTGGATCGCGTTTGGTCTTCGCACCCGACGGCAAGCTGTTTGTCACGCTCGGTGAGCGCTACTCGCGCAAGGAAGACGCGCAAAACCCCACTAACCACTTGGGCAAGGTGGTGCGCATCAAGCCAGACGGCGGGGTGCCTCAGGACAACCCCATGGTGCATACGGCAGGCGCCAAACCGGAGATCTGGAGCATGGGTCACCGCAATGTGCAGGGTGCCGCGATCAACCCATGGACGGGTGAACTGTGGGCCAGCGAACATGGCCCACAAGGTGGCGATGAGCTCAACGTGGTGGCAGCCGGCCGCAATTACGGCTGGCCGCTCGTGACCTACGGGCGCAACTACGTCACCGGCACGCGCATCGGCGAAGAAGGGCCCAAGCCCGGGTTCGAGATGCCGCTGCGGCATTGGGTGCCCAGCTCTGTTGCCCCCAGCGGCATGGCCTTCCTCAGCAGCGATCGCTATCCTGGCTGGAAAGGCAGTTTGTTCTTGGGCACGCTGCGGGCGCAGGTGCTGCTGCGTCTGGAACTGGACGGTCGCCGGGTGCTCAAAGAGGAGCGACTGCTGCGTTCGTTGAACGAACGCATACGCGACGTGCGTCAGTCCAGCAACGGTTGGTTGTATATCTTGACCGATAGCGCTGACGGACAACTGCTCAGGCTCGAGCCCAGTGAGTAGCGCTGTCCAACGTGGTATT
>JAOTTZ010000024.1 GCA_029864165.1 Burkholderiaceae bacterium | reverse complement strand
GCGTTGGATAAGGGTTGTCTCGGTGGCCGCAAGTTCCGGTCAGTCAAGGAATTCAGCAACGGATTGACGTGCAATCCGGTGGATCCGGGCGTCCCGTGACCAGGACTTTCAGCGGCATCTGTCCGTGTCACCGGCAGGCGCCGCCCGATCGGGAAGTATTCGAAGCCGGCGTCGCGCACCTGCATTGGGTCGAACAGATTGCGCCCGTCGAAGATCACCGGCTGGCGCAGCAGCGTGCGCATGCGCTCGAAGTCGGGAGAGCGAAAGGCCCGCCATTCGGTGACGATGACCAGCGCGTCAGCGCCTTCAAGCGCCTCGTTTGGCGTCGCTGCGAACGTCACTTGCGCCGCGTCAGCAAAGACCCTGCGCGCCTCGTCCATGGCCACTGGGTCGTGCGCCGCTACGCGTGCACCTCGGCGCAACAACTCCGCGATGATGACCCGGCTGGGCGCCTCGCGAAGATCGTCGGTGTCGGGCTTGAAGGCCAGCCCCCACAGCGCGAAACAGCGCCCCTGCAGGTCCTCGCCGAAACGTTCGACGATCTTGCGGACCAGCATCAGCTTCTGGTGTTCATTGACGCGTTCCACTGCGGCCAGCAACTGCAGCGGCTCGCCGACTTCGGTGGCGCTGTGCAGCAGCGCTTTCACGTCCTTCGGAAAACACGATCCCCCATAGCCACAACCTGCATACAGAAACTGGTGCCCGATGCGCGGGTCCGCGCCAATGCCGCGGCGCACCTGTTCAATGTCGGCGCCGAGCTTCTCGGCCAGCAGCGCCATCTCGTTCATAAAGCTGATTCGCGTGGCCAGCATCGCGTTGGCAGCGTACTTGGTGAGCTCGGCAGAACAGACGTCCATGATCACGAGCTTGTCGCGAGCACGTTGGAACGGTGCGTATAAGGCATGCATCAAATGCACGGCACGCTCATCGTCGGCGCCGACGATGATGCGATCGGGGCGCATGAAGTCCTCCACCGCCGCGCCCTCTTTCAAGAACTCGGGGTTGGATACGACGCTGTAGGGGACGTTCACGCCGCGTTCGGCCTGGCCCAAAGCAATCGCCTTGTGCACCGCGTCGGCCGTACCCACGGGCACCGTGCTCTTGTCGACCACCATCTTGTAGTCGGTCATGTAGCGGCCAATGCAGCGCGCGGCTTCAAGCACGTGCTGCATGTCGGCCCCGCCGTCTTCATCCGGCGGAGTGCCCACGGCAATGAACTGAATAGTGCCGAAGCGCACACCCTCCTTCAGGTCGGTACCAAAGTGCAGCCGCTCGCCGATCACGTTGCGAACCACGATCTCCTTGAGACCAGGTTCTAAAATCGGGAGCTCCCCACGGCGCAGTTTCGCGATCTTCGATTCGTCGACATCGACACACAACACATCATTGCCCATCTCGGCAAAACACGCACCAGTCACCAAGCCGACATAGCCGGTACCCACAACGGTCAGTTTCATAACGGTTCCTTGTACGAGCGGTTAAGTAAATCAAAAGGTGAACGTCGCGCCCAGCTCGGCATAACGTGCCGAATCCCGCCGGTCGAATGCAAACGCGGCACCGGGGAGAAACCTCGACAGCGTGAGTGTCAATTCGGCGTGGCGCCACTCACGCAGCGCGACGAAGAGGTCAAGCTCGCGGCCGATGTCGCGACTCACACCTTCGGGGTCTTCCGACAGCCGCGAGCCGGCGAGCAGATTCGACGCGACCTGTTGTCGGTAGTGGTGCAGCAGCAGCTCGGCCGAGCTTTTGCTGAGGAAGCGCAGGCCGAGGCCGAGCGTACCGATGCGCAGATTCGATAACTCTGGGTCGAGCAGGGCACCGTAGTACCGCACACGCTTCACACCGGCGATACGCCCCTTGTTTTCCTGCAGCCCGGTTTGGCGAAAGTTGCGATCCAACGCAACGTCGGCAGTTCCGCCCGATCCGAACGCGCCGCCCAGCGTTAGCGTCGGGCGCCAGGCGCCCGGAAGAACCCAACTGACGCCGAGGTTCAACGCGTGCCCCCGCACGCGCTGTCCCTTGCTGATACCCGCGACAACCTGCCCAGACTCGGCGGCGTCGGTGTAGGTCGTCAAGGTCTCGCGTCCGCGCACGATCGCCGTGTCGAGCCAATAGCGCAGGCGATGGCCCGAAGCGACGCGCGCCTCACCGACGGCACGCAGGCCCATCCAATACAACTGAGCGTCTGACGGGTCGGCGTCTTCCTCCCTCAGGGTGCTGTCTTTCACATGCACGCCCGAGCGGTCGAGTGCCCTTAGCCAAAAGAACTCCACTGCGTGCCGCTTTGCCCAAGAGTGAGTCGCACGGCCAAACCACCGTGTCAACCCCCTGGCTGCGGGGTCTATGCCTAGGTCAGCCGACGAAACTTTGGCGACTTCGTGCGCCAGGCCTGTCTCAATTTGCAGCGATCCGGACGTTGAAACGAGTTTTAGCGCGTCTAGGTCTTCGTCCCACCACCAGCTACGGCGTTCGATCAAGGGCAGTCGCCCAAATTGCAGCGACACCGGCATGCCAAACGCTCGATCTAACAACGCCCAACTCTGGCCACGCGCCAGCGCGTGTATGGCGCGCACCGTGCCATCGGCCAATCGCTTGCGCCTCTCATCAGTAAAGACGATCTGTGCGAACAGGGTGACCGAATCGCTGGCGCGCATTTGTGCGTCCAGCTCTAGTTCCTGGTCGAATACTCTCTGGTCGCGCTTCTCGCCAGCGTGGAGGTCGAAGTTGCTGCGTCGTTCTGCTGACCCTTCGTAGCTGAGACCGAGTACGGTGGCGCGCCTAAACAAGTCGACGGCGATAGGCTGCTCGGGTCGGTGCTCATCCGGACGGCGCGCCTGCATTGGCTGTGCCACGTCCGATTCGGCCACGTCGGTCGCGTCGACTGCCGTCTGCGCCATCGACAAACGAATACAAGAGCACAGCGCAAGCAGCATGGCGATGCGAAGTCTCAACGGCATGGGATTCTCATCCCACGGGCGCGGTGGCTGTCGCCAACTGACGCATTTGTACCCAGTGCGCGCGCGGGTGGCAAGCCCATTGCGGCAACCAGGCGGCAAGCAGTGCCAAGTCGCCGTCGTCCATCTGCGCGTGGTGCAGCATGACCCCGAGCACGGCACGTCCCGCGATACGCTGTGCCAGATCGATAGCGATCGCGTGACCGCCGGTTTCGCCCTGCTCAAGCCCCGCCCGCCGCTGCTTGCACCAGTCCACATGCACCGGCAATTCGGGCAACGCCTGCTGCAACGGTGCCGTGCCGTCGCGTGACAGTGCGGCGTAGCCCAACTCGGCAAGCAGCATTGGCGTGGCGGGAGCACAGCGGTTCCAGGGCGGTGTAAAAATCGCATCCAGTCGCATGCCAAAGTGCTGCTCAAGCCGCTCACGTCCTGCAATCAGGTCCTTGCGCTGCGCAGGCAGATCTCGCGCGGGACCAAACTCGCACTTGCGGCCCATAGATTCATGGTTGACGTGCGCGTAACCATGCTGGTGCAGCCCGATCAATGTCGGCGCAGCATCGAGGTGCGCTCGCAATGCAGATGCCAACGCCGTGCCAGTAGCCTGCGGTATCACGGCTAGATCGATGGGAACGCTGTGCTTGGTCGTGCACTCGAGCAACGCCATGAGCCGGGCATCGTTCCAGCCGGCGTCGTCGTCGCGTAAGAAGAACGTGACCGGCGACGCAGCAGCGTCCAGCGCGGTCAGCACGGAGTTCAAGCCCGTTTGCGCACCGTTAGGGAGTGTTGACATATGAATTTCCCCGCGCGTGAATTCCCGCCCAGAGGAGCTGGTCCAACAACTCCGTGCTGCGCGTTGCGCCGTCGAGATCGAGTGCCGCTGGTCGCGGAGAGAATCGCATCAGCGTTCCGATTTCCGCCGCCAAGCACTGTGGCGTCAACTCTGCCTCGCTCAAGTGCAGCAACGTGCCGAGTGCGGCTAGCCGCGTCGCACGTTCGTGTTGTTCGTTCTCGGTCGGTGTCTGATAGGGCACCACCAGCGCGGGCACGCCTGACACCACGATGTCCAGCGCGGTGTTGTAGCCACATTGACTGAGCGAGGCGCGTGCGGTGCGCATTTGCGCGACCATGTCGGGCACGCGGCGCAGCAGGTCTACACCCGGCACACCATCGGCTGCATGCTGTAGCGCTGCCCAGTGCGCATCGGGCAGGAAGGGACCAGCGATCACACGTATGGGAAGCGGATGCTGGAGCAGCGTGCGCGCCTGTAACGCGGCGTGAAAGAGTCGTGAGCCGACGATGCCACCAGCGGCGGAAACCAGCAGGTGCGAGCCGCGTTGATCGGCTGATGCTACGTTCGCAGCCGGACGGGTGGGAACGACATAGCCGGTGTAATGCACCGATGTACGCAGCGGTCGCCTGGGACGAAAACTGTCGCCCAGACGTGCAAACCCAGGGTCGGCATGTACCAACACCGCATCGAAGTAGCGGTCAGCCAGCCAGCGTGCGCGCTCGTCGTGAAGCTGCTGGTCGGGCCGCACGTCAACCAAGATGTCGCGCAGGCTGCACACCACCATCGCTCGTGCGCCAGACTGTCGACGAGTCAGCCGGATCATCGACAAAATCTCGCCGGCAAACTTCTTGCGTCCGAACGGGAACAATTCGACCAGTAAAACCGCCGGTCGAAGCGTGAGCGCACAGCGCTCGATGAGCGCGCGCCGCTTGGCCTGTGCCTGCGCAAGGTCGTGGCTGGCATCGCGGCTCACCACGGTGTGCCCATCGTCCATGCCCAGCGGCGGCAAGTCGATGAGCTCGCAGTCCGGCGGCACGTGGATGTTCGGCGGCAGCCGGCCACCATTCAAGAACACGACCCGAAAGCACTTGGTCAAGGCGTGAACCAACGCAAACGAGCGCGTCAAGTGACCGATGCCCAGCGAATGCTGACAATAAAACAGCAGCGTCGGCCGCGCTGCGAAGGCCGGGGCGCTACACACGGGTGCGCTCCACCAACGAAAGGCGAAGACTGTGGATCTGCAGCAGCGCGATGGCCCCGCTCAACGCAGTCGAGGCCAGCCGGGTGGCAATGGACAGCAGCTTGTGCAACTGCGAGGGTGAGGACGGCCAAGGGTCGCAAGGCAAGAAAGTGCCGCCAACGAACTTCAGCGGCCAGTGCGCGAAGAAGTCCGCAGGAAAGACACCCAGCAGGCACAGCGCGACCGGCGCGAGTGGTCCCCGCGGCTCTCTCAGGCACACCAAGATCAGGGTGCGAAAACGCGGCGAGCCGCTCATGGATCGGTCTCGAGCGCAAGCGCCGCCGGCGGCAACATCGGATCAAGTCCACCGCGAGCGGCGAGTGCTGCGGCGTGCAGCACTCGCTCGCGCCAGCCAGCGCGGTGGCGCACGAAGAAGCTGTAGGCCTTGCGCAAGCACAGCAGGCGCAGATACCAGTCGAGTTCAGACCGGCTCGGCGGTTGCGGCGCGCATGCAAGGTAGTGCGCGACGAACCCGCGAACCAGCGCCGCGTCGCGCTCAGGCCGGAACGACGCATCGGTGAGCCACTGGCTCACAAAGTCGGCCACGTCGTGGGCCGGGCTGCCGGTGGCGAAATTGTCGAAGTCGAACAGCACCACGCGCTCGCCGGCACACAGCATTTGATCGACGTGGAAGTCGCCATGGATCGTTACCCGCGGCGTTACCACTGGCGGGTTGCACTGCAGGTGGTGCAACGCCAGGTCCAGTGCCTGGGCCAGACGGGCGTCAGCGCGAACCAACTTGGCGCGCTGCTTTTGCGTTCTCTCCAACAGCATCTGGGGCGAGAGCAAGTCTTCTGCCTGCGAAGGCGCGGCGTGTAAACGAGCAAGGGCCCGCGCAAGTCTGGCTATCCAGATCTCCCCGCGCAGCCCACGAAGGCAATCTCTGAGCGGCTGGCCTTGCACGGCAACTTGCCACACCGCGTGCAGCGCGTCGCTGCTGCCCAGCGGCTGCGCGATCACAAAAGACCCCGGATCGGACTGGCTACGCCACCGCAAGACCTCTATCCGTCTCGCCGCGGCCAGCCACTGACCGTTGACGTAGGTCTTGCCATAGCATGCAATCGGCTCGCCGTTCATAGCGCCAAATTCGAAGTACGCGGTACAGTGCTCTTCGGGCTCGTAGCGGAAGATTTGCGCCTTCGGCAGTGGCGAGTCTGGTTCTTGCTTGTGAAGCGAGCCGGCGCAGCCCAGTAGCGTGTGCACCAAGGTTGCATCGAGGAATTGCGGCAGATGCGGCAGCGCTGGGTCGTTTGGCAGGGCCCACACCAACATATCCAGCGGCTCAATCCGCACCAGGGGCAGCCCGACCTGCGGGCGGGTCTGCGCAGCGGCACTCGCTTCGCGCAGCGCTGCCGCGCTTGCGCCCAGCGTGTAAGCCTTCGCATAGAGCCATTGCGTCATTACCGTGTCCGTATCGCGATCACACAATTCAAGCGTGTAGACGACGCCCAGAAACGGCGCGCCCTGCTGTTCGGTCTTGCGTGAAATGCGGCGGCGAGTTTGGTGAATGCGACACGAGCGCACCTGCACGTGTTCGTAGCCGGGCAGACTATGCTGGAACCACCCACCCATCATGTCTGCGTCAAGCAGCGGGGCAGCCATATCCGCCTCATGCCTCATGCGGCATCTCGCATCAAATGTCCGCCCGTGCTGAATGCGCAACGGCGGGCCGCGTCCGGTGTCTCTGCGCGTGCGATTGCTGTGGCCAGACTGATGAGCTTGGGCACGGCTGCATAGCGTCCCGGTTTTAGATTCGCCACGCAGCGGTAGGCGCGCGTGCATAGCAGGTGATACGCAGTGCACCATGCGAGCAGTGGCTGTGTCACGGTGCACAGGGCGGTAGCGTCAGCATATGCGCCCAGAAAAGCGCGCCAAGCGGGTGCGACTGACTCCAGGGTCAAGCCGGTCAGCACCGCGCGGTAAAGCGCGTCGGCGATCCAAGCGCCGAGTTCGTATGCTGCCGGGCCGGGCCGCACACCGTCCAGATCGATCAGCGTCAGACGCTGTCCGTCTACCAGAATGTTGCGAGGATGCAAGTCGCCATGCAGGGTGACCGACGGCAGACCGGTCAGCCTACCCACGCCTTCTTCAAGCGTGCGCACGAGACGCCGCAGCATCGGTTGCCATTCAGCTTCAACAAGCCCCAGCAAATCAGCCACTTGGCTTGGCCGTTGCTCCAGCTCCGTGAGCATGTCCGCGTGGGCAATAGGCACCGGCGTTGAGTGCAGCGCGGCCAATTGCGCGCCGACACGTGAGGCGAGCGTCGGGCTGACGTACGGCGAAATGTCGAGCAGTGGGCGACCTGGCGCCGCAGCATGCCAATGCAGGCCCGAATCGGCTTGCCAGAGGATAGCGCGCGGCGTTCGCAGCTTCCCGGCAAGCTGAGCCGCACCTCCACTCAAGGCCTGCATCACGTTATGCGTCACTGGGCCGCTCCGCTCGGCGTCAGCTTTCGCGTATACAGAGCGCGCCACCATCGGCAAACCCGGAGCCTCTTGCAGATGCATGTCGACACGTGCGCATACACGGTGTTCGGGCACATACTGCACGAGGCTCGTTTCGTAAGCGAGCAAGCGGCCCTGCCCGTGGGTCAGTGCAGCCACCACCTCGGGTAGCCACCGGTCACGCATGTGCATGTCGTCGTCAAGCTCGGCAACAGCATCAAGCCGCGCGTCGTTGGGCAGCCAGTGCGCCAGCAGGTTGAGCGATGCGACGTGGGATAACGTGGGGCCGGCCGGTGAGGGGCGGCTTGCTCGGCTGGCGAGCTTGGCGTGGCGACGCGCAGAGTCGCCAGTGACGCAATAGCGGGCCGCCACGCGCTGCTTGAAGGCCCGGCCGCTACGTTGATCGCGCAGCGCCAGCAGATAAGAGACGCTACAGCTGCGGCGCGGTCGGTACTTGATGCGGTCGACCGCACAGCCCTGCACTTGCAGTTGGCCTTGAGAGCACAACTCGGTCGCGAACACTTCGGCCATGGCTTGTTCGTTTAGCGCTGTCGCAAGTTGGGGCAGCGCAGGGTCGTGTGGGAGGACGTGGCTCATGCGACCTCCGCAGTTTCGAGCGTCACCGGTGTGCAACTGCTACCGCTCGCCTCTTGCAACAGCGCGTTAGCGTGCGAGATCGCGTGCAACACGCGGCCCTCAGCGGACTCACGCCAATGCAGCCAGCGCCCCCTGAACTCGAAGCGCCCGATGCGCCACTGCGATACGCTCGCGTCGCGTGCGTGGAACCAGGTGTCGGTGACGCGCTCGCCGGCGACCGTCATGCGCAGTCGCAGCGCCCGCGCACCCGTCACTGCGCCAGAGCCGGCAGCTTGGACGGCGCAGTCCTCAAGCTCGATCGCCGGCTCGCAACCCCTCCACGGCAGCAGCAATGTATCGAAATTGGCGTTGCGGGCCGTTATGCTGCTGCGCAACGCGGGCGCAGGTTGTTTATCGCCATAGCGTGCCGAAACCCAGCTGTCGGCTAGCGCGTGGTGCACGCCGGCGCGCGCGGGTTGTGCGATCAACAAACCCGGGCTGCGCACGCGCAGCCCGTCGCTCAAGGACAGCTCAGCATGCCCATTTGCGTGTGCACCGAGTTGAAAATTCAGCACGTAGCCGTGCTCGCTATCGGCGCGCAGCCAGTCACTCACGATCCAGTAGCTACGATCGACGAAAACAATGCAGCGCTCGTGCAGCGCGTCGTATTCATAGCTTTGCGCGCAACCATGCAATAGGTCCAGGTGGTCAGCGCTGTAGCGTTCAAGCATCTGTGCTCGCGGCGGCGGCCCGCTGATCTTGTGGCGCACCGACCCGTTCGCGTGGCGCGATGTCTCCTTGACCACCTTGGGCATGTATCGCGTCTGATTCAGGCCATCCACGCACACAGTGTTGTGCGCCGCGGTGCCGCGAAAATGTACGCGCCAGTTGATGCCTTCGGCGGGGTCTATCGCCTCGCTATAGGTGTAGCGTCCGGGATCAACAATCAACGAACGGCCAAATGCGGCCAACTCAAGACTCAAACAGTCGAAGTGACCGTGATTGCCTTCGCCGAGTGGCCCGCAATCAAAGACCAGGTACTGCTGGTCAGCGAAGTCCGCGCCACCCTGGCCCCAGCCACTGCGCAGGACGCTGTAGCCACTGGCAGCGAAGTGCGCAATTCGGCGCTGAGGTGCCGTTCCCTTGGCACCGCGTGTGGCGACGAAAAGCATATCTTCGCGCCCGTAGAGTTCGGCCCCTTGTTGCAACAACTCAAGGAAGCTGCGCGAATCTCCGTCGGAGAGACTGGGCACCAACCCGTCGGGCTTGTGCGCATGCAGGCTGAACTCGAGCGCGCGTTGCAGTGCCTCGTCCATGGCGGCCGGCACCGGCATAGTGTTCATGGTTGCAAGCTGCCGGATGTGCAAGACATTGCGCAGCACCAAGTGGTGGTAGTCGGTCGATAGCTCGCAATGCACGCCGTCGCTGAGAAAGTCGTGCTTGAGGTTGTCGATCGTTTGATCAAGCGCGAATTCGCGCCAATGTGTCGCCCTGCGCATTTCTGGGAATACCGCGCCGGCAAGAAATATGGCGAAGAGCTCCAGGGTGCGGTGGTTTCGCTTAGGCGCTAAGTTTGTGCACAAATACTCGACCTGTTCGTGCAACGATTGCAGCAAGCGGCGATGGAAGGCGGCATCTATGGCAGTGCGTGCCGCGTGCGTGACGAACAAGTGGTAGCTATAAATCCAGTTCTGCACACGACGGCCGGTCACGTCGGCGGCGATAAAGCCGGGGGGCGTGCTTGCCATCCAGCCATCGAGCAACTCGGCCCAGCGCCGCGCGTAGCGGGCCTCACCGCTGCGCTTGAAGGCCAGGCCCAGGCCTACGGCGTAGTAAAACTTGTGCAGCAAGATGTGCCACTCCACGTCTTTACTGGGGTTGGCCAACCAGTCCAAGGGGTCGGGCATTGCGTGTGTTTCGCCGTTGAATTCAAAGCGGCCATGCATCAGCGCCTCGATCTTGTCCGGCCGGGTTTCGTCGGCGTCGGCCACCGCGTAGTAATGAACTTCGCGCGGTGCCCGAAAATGCGCGAGCAGTGCCGCGTCGTCCAGCGCGTCGAATGGCGCGCACCAAATGGAGTTCTCTAGCTGCTGCGCGGAGGGCTGCGCTATGCAAAGATCGGGTAGGCTCATGCTCCCACCGGCTGTTTTGCGCGCAGTTGCGCGAGGAACAGGTCACGCAGCGCCAGTGTGGTGCGGCTGGAGTCAAAGCACTCGCAAATGCGTTGCCGCCCGGCGCTGGCCAGGCGCGCATGCAGCGCCGTGTCTTCCAGCACGCGACGCAGCGCATCAGCTAGCGCGCGTGGATCGCGGGGCTCGACCAGCAGCCCGTGCACGCCGTTGCGTACCAGCTCAGGAATGCCAGAGATGCGAGTGGACACCACCGGTACGCCCATCGCCATTGCCTCGGCCAGTACGTTGGGAATGCCATCGCGGTCGCCGTCCTGCATCACTTGGCAGGGCAGGGCGAAAACGCGGGCAGCTCGGTAAATCTCGCGCAATTCGTCTTGCGCCACCTCGCTGCGCAGTTTGACGTGGTTACCTAGGCCCCGCTGCGCGATCAGTGCGCAGATGCTGTCATAGGCACTGCCGCGCTCGCCGACAATGACGCAACCAAAAAGAACGCCGTCATGCTTGAGGTGGGTACAGGCCTCGATCAGGTGATCGAAACCTTTCTTTTCGACAAAGCGACCTACGGACAGAATGACCGGTACATCGCGTCGGGCGCTGCGCTCCGAGGGTGAGAAGTAGTCGGTGTCCAACCCGTGATAGATGGCGTGTACGTCTTCGGGTCGGGCATGGCGCGCCCGCAGCACCTGGGCATTGGCGCAGGTGCAAGTGGCAACGAAGCTGGCCGCGCCCAGCTTGCGTTCCAGCAGATTGCCGGGGTTGAGATCCGCTTGATAAATGTCCTTGGCATGTGCGGTAAAGCTGAACGGGATGCCAGTCAGACGACTTGTGAACCAGGTGATGGTCGCCACGCCGTGGCAAAAATGCCCGTGCAGGTGTTTCACGTCCCCGGCGCGCAGCACATCGTAGGCAATCTGGCCGGCTTGCAAGAACTCCTTCAGGAACACTTTGCGCAGCCGCAAACCGCTGCCGTCGCGGTGGCGCCAACACATGGCCAGTGCGCTGGCCAGGGTGCGCGAGTAGCGTATCGGGTGGCGCAGCGCAACTGCCGCGTTGCCACGCCAAAACGCGGGCAGGTTGCGTACCAACCAGCCCACCAGCGTGGCCCCCGACAAGGAAGTCGCCCTTGGTAAGTAAGTCAGCGGGGCGCGGACTTGTGCCACCACGGGATGCACCTTGGCTTCGCGCTCGCGTTTAACGGAGAATAGGCGCAAGCGCAGGCCCAGGCGCTCAAGCTGATAGATTTCGTGCGTGATGAAGGTCTCGGACAGGCGCGGATAGCCATTCATCACGTAGGCAACAGCCTGACTCTCAGCCACCGAGTTTCGCGTCAAGCACTGCGGGTCGGACGTCAATGTC
>JAOTTZ010000376.1 GCA_029864165.1 Burkholderiaceae bacterium | reverse complement strand
CGGTCTTGACGTTGATCGCTCCAAATACCCCATCGCTCAGCGGTACCGTCACCCGCGCGTAACCATTGGCTACAAAGCCCAACACGGAATCGCTGCGACCAAATACGTCCGGACCTGTGTTCGTCAAGGGATCGAGAACAGTCTCCGTACCAAAGCGGTACTCGGAACTGTTGCCCTCGACAAACCCCAACCCAGCGATCAACAACTGCGCCGTGCTGCCGTCGCTGGCCACCGACTCGACTTGTAGGCCTGTGACGACTGGCAAGATCTGTAGCAGAAAAGTACCGTCGGCAAAGTCGGTACGCTCGCTGCCCACCTGGGCGTAAACCACTGCGTCGCCGGTGACTACGTCCAACGGCACTTTGAAGAAAGCAACGCCAAGCGCAACATCGATGCGATGAGCGGTCACGACTCGTGTAGTCGTGTTTCCCGACGCGTCGGTGACCATGAAATCGGCGCGTGCAGTGCTGGGATCGAAGGGCACGGCAATTCCGATTTGCTGCCCAGGGTTGGCGGACGGCGCGTTGGGTACTTCTGGAACACCGCTGGTCGCTTGAACGTCGCTGGCGGGACGGATACTGAACAAGCGCTGCACCGGCGCTGCCAGTTCGTTGCCTGCGTTGTCGGCGATGATCGTCGGGGCGATGATCAAGCGGTAATCACCGGCCGGCAGGATGGTCTCGATGACGATGCTCAACGCTTGGCCGAAGCTGCGCGTGTCAAGACGCACTGGAATGACCACGTCGTCCGACGTGTCGAAGTCGCCATCAGCGCCCGCGCGCAGCAAGGACACACCGCTGGTGGCAAGCAGCGCTACATCGAGCGGCTCGTCGAATGCAATGTCGATAGAGCGCACGAAGAACAGACGCGCGCCTTCGGCGAGCGAGATGGCCGAGATTTCAGGCGGAAAAGTATCGGGTACGACATCGAGCGTGACCACATTCGACAGCGCTACGTTGCCGCCGGTATCGGTCGCACGCACTTGCACGCTGAGCGTGTTGCCGCCCGAGGCAATGGTGGGCGCCTGCGCAAACAACTCGAACGGGAACGAGACGTCGGTCGACACCACCTGCCCGTTGACCAGCAACTCGACGTTGCGCACTTGAACATCGTCGCTGATGGTGGGCAGCACACGCACGGTACGGCCTTCGAGCACCTGGACGCCCGGTGTACCCGGGTCGGCGTCGACACCGTCGGCCGAAATCGATACCGTGGGCGCGACGCCCAGGGTGTCGAAGCCGATGTAGTTGACTATTTGCAGCCCGCCGTCGCCATCAGCGACAAAAGCCAGGCCGTTGGCCAGCACCAAATCTCGCGGTACCTCGGGTAAATCGATACGCGTGAGGAAGTTGCCGGTATCCGCGGGGTCGGCGGCACTGAAAACGTCCAGCGCCTTGAAACCACCAAAGACAAAGCTGTTATTGCCCACACCCACGGCCAGGCCCGAGCCGTTGAGCGCGATGGCCGTGCCGGCGACGGCGTTGTTATCGACACCTGAAAGCAGTTGAATGTCGTCCGGGTCAGAAACATCAGCCGTTAGATACCCCCCCTGACCGCCACTGCTGGCGCCAATATAGGCGACGCCGCCGCCGACGAACAGCTTGCCGCCGCCTGCGGGCAGCGTCAGGGAATCACGCAGCGTCAGCGCGCTGCCGGCAACACTCACGCTGCGCAAGGTACGCGCGGAATCGATGCTGTAGAGCATGTCGCCTTCGAGCGCAATGTCCACCAGCGTCGCGCCACCAGCCGGGCTCAGCGTCGCCCGCACATCGCCAGTGTTGAGGTCAACGGTGGCGATATCGGAACCTGTGGCCACAAAGGCGATGCCATCACGCACTTCAACACGCGTGACCGGCTTGCTGAAGGCAATGGTTTGCAGCAACTGCGGCGTCATCGGATCAGACACATCGACCAAGTGCAGGCCAGCTTCATTGCCGGCCACGACGGCCAAGCCACGCAGGGCATCGACCGCAACGTCGGTGTTGGTGCCTGGCAAGTCGAGCTCAGCGAGGAGCTTGGGTTTGGTGAACTGCGCGGCGTCAACAGTCGCCAAGCCATAGGTGCCGGTAGCGACCAGCGCCGTCAGACCAGGCGTTCCGCCCAAGGCGCCAGCGACAGCAACGGCCTGCGCCGAACCCTGCAGACCGACGGCGGCCACGACACCGGTGGGAATGCCCAAGCCGCCCAGCGGATCGAGCCCTTGCTGGATCTCGGTAAAGTCGTCCAGCCCGTCTTTGTCGGTGTCTTTGTTCGCTGGATTGGTGCCGATGGCGAATTCGATGTCGTCGGGCAGGCCGTCGAAGTCTGAGTCGTTGGCCGTGCTGGCCGCAAACACACCACCGGTCAAACTGGTGGTTGCGCCGTTGCTGGCGCTGACGTCGTAGCCGTGCATGATCAAACCGCTGACCGGGTCAAACACCACGTAGTGCAGCGCTTCGTCAGACGGCAAGAAGAAACTCCAATATCCGTTGGCTTCGCTGACAGTGCGCAGTGGCTGGCTGTTGGCTTGTCCTGGGGTTTCTAAGGCCACGTAGTCGTTGCCCCAGTCGAGTGTGCTGGACAATGGCCCGGTGCCGGTGCCGACCAAGGCAACGCGCTTGACCGCTTCATCGGTATCGTTCGATGCGAACTCCAACGCGCCGCGGATAAGCCCAATTTGCGACGGGTCGAACAGTACGTCGACGTCCGCAGACGCTCCCGGTGCCAGCACCAGCGGCGCTGCCACCGTGACATTGGCCGCACTTCCCGTCACCGAGAACGCGCCTGCGCCCTCGGCCATACGGATGTCGGTGATCGTGAGATCAGTGGATCCGATATTGCGCACGGTCGCGATGCCCGATACGGTGCGCGCACCGG
>JAOTTZ010000374.1 GCA_029864165.1 Burkholderiaceae bacterium | reverse complement strand
GCCCTATCTTGCTCGGCACAGCAGCACCGGCCAACATCCTCACGCCCTCGGCGACGGTGCGCCGCATCGTCAACATGACGGCGCTGACGGTTGCCGCTTCGGATCAGCGGGCATAGCAGACTGCGAGCAGCGACAAAAAGCTGGCGGCCTATGCGCTTTGGGACATGGTCCTGGCTGAACCGTCAGGTGGATTTCGTCGCCGTATCGGCATAACGGGCACGCAAAGCGGACAACGCTTTCTCGTAAGCCGTATCAACCTCAGACCAGCCCGTCGCAGTGATCGACAAATCCTTCAACAAGCCATCGTGCAACCCGTACACCCAACCGTGCACGACGACCCCTTGGCCGCGAATCCAAGCGTCTTGCACCACGGTCGTCTTGCAAACGTTGAGTGCTTGCTCCAGCACGTTCAACTCGCAAAGCGCGTCCAGACGTTGCTCATCGCCGTCGAGCGTCTTCAGCCAGGCGGTGTGTCGGTCGCGTACGTCTTGCACGTGACGCAACCAGTTGTCGGTCAAACCGACTCGCGTGTCGTGCAAGGCAGCCCTGACACCGCCGCAGCCGTAGTGGCCGACGACGATGATGTGCTTGACCATGAGCTGGTCAACCGCAAACTGAACCACGGACAAGCAGTTCAAGTCCGAGTGCACGACGACGTTGGCCACATTGCGATGCACGAACAATTCACCCGGCAGCAGGTCGACGATTTCACTGGCCGGAACACGGCTGTCGGCGCAGCCTATCCACAAGTACTGCGGGCTTTGCTGGTTGCGCAGCCGCGTAAAAAAGCCCGGGGTGCGTGCCTCGGTCCTCGCGGCCCAAGCCTTGTTCTTGTCCAAAAGATCTTTTAGCAGTAGCGTCATGGGCTGTTTCCTGTTTCCAGACCTGTGAATGGTCTCAACGCATTGCCTGCGATTCGGCCTCGATAAAGCCGGTCAGGCGGTTTCACGCGGGCGAGCCGGGTACCGTGGGCACCATGCACCCTTGCCGTTGGCGTGTCCAAAATACTCACGGCGCTTCGGTGCGACGCAGATTCTGCGCCCCTTTGAGGAACTCATGCGGTTGACCGACCAGCCACTTCGCCAATTCGTCGAGCCGCGCGGTACTCACTTCGATAGCTCGCAAATCGAAGCTCACGGTCTCCAAACCGTCGATGTTCTTGACCTCAAACCGCACGCTGGCGTTGCTGTGATCCGGCGTCAGCAACACACTGATAGAGATATCGGCATCAAAGTCGTAACGCATCTCTTGCAGCTTGCCGTTGTCCGGGTTGCGTACTGCTTCGACCTCGGGCTGGATGCAGGCTTGGCGCAAGCGCCCCTCTAAGCGTTCTATGTCGGTCAAAAAGTTCTTCGTGATCGTGAGATGTTGGCCGGAACGTACAGCGCACTTCAGCACCACATGGTCGTAGGGCGCTGCGGTGGCCTCAGATTGATGGCGTGCGTCGACACGGAATCCGCTCAGCGGTAATCCTTCCACTTTGTGACGCGAATCGATGACATAGCAGGTCTTTGCGACCGGCTGCAGCACGTTGAGCTGGGTGGCAAGCTGCATCCAATACTGAAAAGTGGTCTTGCAAGCCGCGTCGGCCAGCATCGCGTTGCGCTGGCCCGAGGTGGCGGCCTGTTCCCGCTCCGCTGTCTGCGCCTCGGCCTGGCGCCTGAGATCGTCGAGAAATCCCACGATGCGTTCGGTTTTGAGAGGGGGCCGTGAACGATTTTCTGACGTATCGCGGCTCAGTGCCAGCATTGAACCGACACGGTCATGTCCGTCGCCCAGGCTGCCAGCGCTGTCGCCCCAGCCGCACCCGGAGCAGCCATCGTCTTGATCTTTGCCCCATTGCCATCGAGAAACCCACGCAGTGCGCTTGCGGTGATTGCGATATCTTCACGCGGCACAACGTCGCTGGCAGTCTGAACAGTGTTGAGCTTGCCCGCAGCAACGCTGTAAGCATGCTCCTCGGTGTCGTTCAAGACGTCATCGCTGCGCTGGGTGTCTGGCCTCTCGGGCCGCTCAGGTGCAGTAGCTTCGCCGGATGCAACTTCTACGTCAGCCGTGGCGCCCTCATCGAGGCTAGCGACCGGCGCCTTCGGGCTGACAGCGGATAGCAAGACCAAGTCGTTTTTCGCATCACTCGCCAGTGGCCGAACGGTGTTCTCGCTGCCGACAGAAACGCGTGTGCAGTTCTGCACCAAGCTCAGTCTGGTCACGAACATCTCGTCGCTGACCTGAAAGCCCTCGCCGGCCTTGGCAGGAACGGGATGGCGTATCGGGGCCGGGTTGGCCTCAGCGCTTGGCGTCTGCACGGTCTGCTGTGCGGTATGGAAGTTGCCTATGGCACCTATGCCGCCCACCCAAAACCTGGGATGGAGCGGTCCCGGTGCAGGCTTTTCAACCGCCGGTGCCGGTTCAACTCGATCAGGGCTGCTTTGAACGTCTTCGTCCTTTTTGTTCGCTGCGCGGGCACTCGGCTCGGCCGGCGACTCGTCCTGGCGTACGCCGTGGTCGTGAGCATGCTCGCCCATGCTGTGCAGGTCGCCTAACTCACCCGTTCCGCCGACCCAATACCGAGCGTCGAGCTGTGGCGGCACAGGCTGCTCGACAGCCGGTGCGAGCTCGGCACTATCGGCGCCGCGTTGAGCGTCACCGCCTACCTTCTCAGCGGCGATCACGCTTGGTTGATCTGGCACCTCTTGCTTCGGCGCTTCCTCGTTTACAGCCAACTTGTCTGTTCGGCGCAGGTCGCCTGACTGAGCGGTTACTGCGGCCTGGGGCTCGGCGTTGAGTGGCGGCGATGCGAGCGATTCAACGGTTGGTGTGAGTTCTTCGACACCTGCGGCGCTGCTTTGAGCACCGTCGTC
>JAOTTZ010000375.1 GCA_029864165.1 Burkholderiaceae bacterium | reverse complement strand
CGAAGCGCTCACGCCAGGAATTTTTCTGGAGCCCGAGGACAAGGCACTAACCGCCAAAGTTCTGAATGTGCGGCCGATTTCTGACAAGGGCATCAAGCTGATCATGGTCTCTGAAGGCTTCGTGCCACGGCTTTACAACGACGCCGCGCGCTATTGCAGCGTTGCCTACGGTCATTTGGTCAAGAAGCAGCCCTGCAGCGGTAGCGAGTCGCCGAAGTTTCGCCCCGGTATCAGCTACCAGGCTGGGGCCGACCTGCTCGTTAGCGATATGGCGCTTGCGCAACGTGCCGTCATGGCTTTGGTCAAGGTACCGCTTACCGATGGCCAGTACGCTGCGCTGTGCGATTTCACCTACAACGTGGGTTCGGGAAACTTCAAGCGATCGACTTTGCTCAAGGTCATCAATGCTGGCGAACACCACCGCGTACCCTTTCAGCTTCGGCGCTGGAACAAGGCCGGTGGCAAGGTGTTGCGCGGGTTGCAAACGCGCCGCGAGCGTGAGGTCGCGCTTTATTTCGATGGCGCCGCGATACCGAAGTCCGCGCCCGCTGGCGAGGATGAAACACCGCTCGATATCCGAACGGGCGAGCCGGGGTCGTGACACATGCTGACCGAGACACTTGGCAACGGGTGGGTTACCGTGTGTAACAACGTGGTGGGTTGGCTATTGCGGGCCAGGTGAATGTGGCGCATCATGGCCATGTTGGACACGACTCCGAATAAGAAATGAATACGTGCGCTGTCAACCGTTGGAGTGCGTCTTAGTGCGTGCCGATGTTGCGTCGCCACCCATGAGCGAATGGGGCACGGGTGCCATCCAAGACTTTCATCAGCGCATGAAGAGTTGGGTCACCGATGTGCTCGGCGAGGTGTCGACGTCGCATGACTCTCCGGCAAGCATGGAGGCTAAGTCTCGGTGCATCAACCTCTTCTTGATGGCGTTGGGGCCTTCGCTGTCTACGCGCAACGCTAAGACTTCGCCGCTGCAGTTGGAAGCCCGGTTCATGGTCACGGCTTGGGGGCCGGACATCGCACAGGCCAACGACGATTTGTGTGGGCTCGGGTTTGCGGCGATGGAATCGCCGCTGTTCGAGGTCGACTTTGCGCCACTGCCGGTGACCACTTGGGTTGCGTTTGAGATTCCGCCACGACCGGCCTTTAGCATTCACTTGCCCGTACGCAAGCAGCGGGCCCAGCGTCCCGCCCGTATCGTCAGTGCACCTTTGGTGGTGCTGCCGACGCTGATGCACCGTCTCGCAGGGGTGGTGGTCGGCCCCATGAACGTGCCGATTGCCGGCGCCAGGGTAGAGTTGTTAACCTTGGGGTTGGCGACACAGACAGATAGCGAGGGGCAGTTTGACTTCGCTGGCGTGCCGATCGATCGTACGCTACAGTTTCGTGTGCTGGCCAGGGGATTGGAGCAGCAGTTTTCACCAGAAATTTCGCGCGACCCTGAGCAACGTTTACAGTTGCGCATGGACTTATAGTATTAACCCCTGAGGGGCTGGAGGACAGAAATGGCAACTTCGTATCTCGCGCCGGGCGTCTATGTAGAAGAAGTCCCTTCGGGTGCACGCCCCATCGAGGCGGTGGGCACCAGCACCGCGGCATTTGTCGGCGTCGCGCCCAATGGCGCGGCGCGGTTGAACGAAGCCGTAGCACTCAACAATTGGTCGGAGTTCCTGCGCAACTATGCGTCCGCCAACAGCACGAATACGCCGCTGGCGCAGGCGGTCTATGGTTTCTTCCTCAACGGCGGCGGGCGCTGCTACGTCGTCAACGTCGGCCCAGGCCAGGCTATCGTGGGTGATGCCAAAGGTCGCAAAGGCTTGGATGTTCTGGAAGCGATCGATGAAGTGGCCATCGTCGCCGCGCCTGGATACACCGACGCGGCTTCGCACGATTCAGTGCTGTCGTGCTGTGAGAAGCTGCGTGACCGATTCGCGATACTGGACGCGCCGGAAAGCGATCGGGTTCGCTCGCTGGTACAGCTGACTCAGGTTGCACAGGTCGAGAAAAAGTCTAAGCCCCGAGGTGGAGATGGCGACGCTGGCGCTGGGGCCTCGAGTGATGCCAGCGATAGCGCCGGACTTCGAGCCCGTGCTTCGGACGGCGGCTACGGTGCGTTTTATTTTCCGTCGATTCGTGTGCGTGATGTATTCAATCCCAATGAGATCGTCGACGCTGCGCCATCGGGCTACATTGCGGGCATTTACGCGCGCAGCGACTCGGCGCGTGGGGTGCCCACGGCGCCGGCCAACGAGGTCGTGCGTGGCGCGCTGGGTGTGACTTACCAGGTGACGCAGCAGGAGCAAGAGACGCTCAACCCCAACGGCGTTAACTGCATCCGCTTCTTTCTCAACGAGGGTATCCGCGTTTGGGGTGCACGCACGCTCGCGGCCAGCAGCAGTGAGTGGCGTTACATCAACGTGCGCAGGTTGTTCAGCATGATCGAGGAGTCGATTGCACGCGCGACAAGGTGGGTGGTGTTTGAGCCCAACGACGTGTCACTGTGGAAACGAATCATCCGAGATGTGCGTGCGTTCCTGATGCTGCTGTGGCGGCAAGGCGCCCTGATGGGCCGAACGCCGGACCAGGCCTTCTTCGTCAAGTGCGACGAAGAGACGAACCCGCAGGAAGTGATCGATGCGGGGCAAGTGGTGATCCTGATCGGTGTCGCCCCCGTCAAGCCAGCCGAGTTCGTGATCTTCAGGATTGGTCAGGGCGCTGCGGGTACGCAGGTAGAAACCGAGTAATCGGCATAAGGAGACAAGTCAATGGCAACGGCAGCGCAAAACGAAGGTCAATCCGGGTCCGGCGGCGCTTGGACCGATCCCTACCCAGGGTTCAATTTCAAGCTG
>JAOTTZ010000373.1 GCA_029864165.1 Burkholderiaceae bacterium | reverse complement strand
TCAGATCGAGTAGTTCTTTTGGCCCGGTGTGGATCAACGCGCCGACGTCCTCACCGAGCGCCGCCGAGGCCTCGACCAGCGTGCTGCGCACGGCGGGGTGATCGCCCCAAGCATCGAGCATACCTAATGACTGCGAACCCTGACCGGGAAAGACAAACGCAAACGGCACCATGGCTGAAAATCTTTCTCAATAGTTGGCCCTGCAAAACAACGCCCACCAACGTGGACACTGTATTTCCGGGACAAAGCCGGGGCATCGATTCCCTCAGGAATTATTACCCGACGGGTTGATTGCTGGGGGATTTGGGCGTGAGCTTGAAGATGGCGCTCCGCCTGCTCACGCCACATGGGCACGCCGGTCTTCGTAGGTGCGGGGATCAGGTTGAAAACGAAATCCAAGGTGAATGCTACCGCCGCAAGCGACACTCAAAACGGGGTGTGAGATATCGGGCAATGGCGGGAAGGGCTTACAACTCACCTCAAAGTTTGGTTTAAAGGCAAGGCCTTTAGCGCATTGCGGGCTGGGCGGTACCTGCAACGCGTTGGGCGCGAATTCAATACATTGGATTGCCGTTCTTCGTCTCAGCAGGCACCGCTTGAATGGCATCCCAATGCTCGATGATCTTGCCGCCCGCATCGAATCGAAAGAAATCCATCGTTACGTATTCTTCATTGTCTGGCCAGGTCTGATGAGTGTGCAAGGCGACCAAGTCGCCCTCGGCGACCGCACGCACGAACTCGATCTCCTTGCTGGGGTATTGCTGCGCCATTTCGGTGAAGTAATCGATGAACGCCTGCTTTCCGTTCCCGACTAGTGGATTGTGTTGAATATATTCAGCACCGACGTACATTTCAACAGCCTTGGCGGGATTACCCAAGTACGCAGTGCGGTAGAAGGCAATGGCATTCTTCTTATTGGCTTCCAGGTTGTTCTGCATGTCGGCACTCCGATGGGTTGATTCGAATCTGCTAAGCGCGTAATCAGAACCCTTCAAGCACAATCTTGCCGCGCGCAGAGCCGCTTTCGATCCGGGCGTGCACGGCGCGCAGCGTCGCGGCATCGATCTTGCCTGCGACTTCGGTCGCGGTGGAACGGATGCGCCCCGCATCGACCAGCGCGGCCACTTCGTTCAATAGCTTGCCCTGTTGCGCCATATCCGGTGTGCCAAAAAGCGAGCGAGTAAACATCAATTCCCAGTGGAGTGATATGGCTTTGAGCTTCAACGGCATGGCGTTGAGCACTTCCGGGTCGTCGATCAAACCAAAACGGCCCTGCGGCGCAATCAGTTCGACGATATCGGCGAAATGCCGATCAGTTTGAGTGGTTGAGAACACAAAACCGGGCGCACCGAGACCCAGCGCCCCAACCTGAGGTGCCAAAGCCTGGCGGTGGTCGATCACGTGATGGGCTCCGCATTCGCGCACCCAATCCTGAGTTTCAGGACGCGAGGCGGTGGCGATAACCGTGAGATCGGTCAACGCCCGCAGAAGCTGGATGGTGATCGAGCCAACGCCGCCTGCCCCACCAATGACCAAGATCGTATTTCCGCCTTGCGGGGTGGGGCGTTTGACATCGAGCCGGTCAAACAGCATTTCCCAAGCGGTGATCGCCGTGAGTGGAAGCGCTGCAGCCTCTGTATTGCTCAGACTGGCGGGTTTACGGCCAACGATGCGTTCATCGACCAGGTGGTATTCGCTGTTGGTGCCGGGCCGGGCGATGGAACCGGCATAAAAAACCGCGTCGCCCGGCTTGAAACTCTGCACTGCAGGCCCGACCGCCTCGACGCCGCCGGCGGCGTCAAATCCAAGCACCCGCCAACCACCCCCTTCGGGCGCGGCGCCGAGGCGCAATTTTGTGTCCACGGGGTTTACTGATACGGCGGCAATCTTGACGAGCAGATCGCGGCCTTCGGCTTTGGGCGCCTCAAGGGTGATGTCCTGCAAGGCATCTTCGCGGTCAATCGGCCCCGGGGTTTTGTAGGCGACGGCTTTCATTTTGGTCTCCAGTGGTGCTCGGCTCGGTATTCGACGGTCTCGGGATCAATTGGCATTTACGGCCGTCCGTGACGGTGCGCTATGACCCACAACGTTGGCGTTGAGCCGCCCACAGAGGCCGCAGGCCAGAGTGGGTCTGCTCGAACGGGGTGGGCGTCACCGGCGTTGTGTTGCACAAGGTTCAGACTTGAAGTGAACCGCGGAAGCCTCTAGCAGCGTAACTATTCAGGACTTCCATGTTGCGTGAGCCTGGGTAGCACGTTGAGCCAAGGGTGCTTGGAGGTGATGTAAGAAGCCAACATTGGGTGAACGCATTGGTGGAAAGGGGCGAAAACAGCTGGACACCACTACCGTTTTTCGCTACCGTTGGGCTCATGAGTTCGGTGCCAAGCCCGATGGATGGTGATGCAAATCCAGCGCTGCGTGAGGACGCGGACGTTGCGGCAACAGCAGGGCCGCATACGTTCGGCCTGGCGCAGTGCCACGACGTCACTCCACGCGACGCGAGCGACACGCCAGCGGTCAAGCTGGCCGCTGGCGATCTTGGTATAGATGCTCCACTCAGTGCTGGCACCTTGGAGCGTCTGAGCAAGCCCGAGCTCATCGAGCTGGTTCTGCGGTATGCCAATGCGCTGGCTGCGCTGACTCGCAAAGTGGTCCACCTTGAGGGGATTCTGGCCAAGAATAGCCGCAACTCGAGCAAGCCGCCCTCATCCGACCCGATCACCCGCAAGCCCGCGCCAGCACCGAAGTTGGATGACGGGGTCAAACGCAAGCCCGGCGGTCAGCCCGGTCACAAAGGCTCTGCGCTCAAGCGAGTGGCAAACCCCGACGAGATCGTTGAACATCGGGTTGACCAGACCTGCGAGTGT
>JAOTTZ010000023.1 GCA_029864165.1 Burkholderiaceae bacterium | reverse complement strand
TCGATCGCTTAGGCCCGAAACAGGTCACGCCGGCCGTGCCGGGCTATGCTCATTGACGATCATGCCGGAACTTTCCAAGCTGCCGATGACCCTGCTGGAAATCATGGCGGGGCTGTTCGTGCTCGCGCTCGGCGTCATCACGATCGTGGTGATGATCCTGTATGTCGTTGATATAACTCAGACCAAGCAGGCAATCCGCCGCAATTATCCCGTCATAGGCAGGTTCCGCTACCTGTTCGAACACCTCGGCGAGTTCCTGCGCCAGTACTTTTTCGCGATGGACCGCGAGGAGCTGCCGTTCAACAGGGCGCAGCGGTCGTGGTGTTACCGAGCGGCGAAGAACGTCGACAACACGGTCGCCTTCGGTTCCACCAGAGACCTGCGCGCGCCCGGCAGCGTACTGTTCGTCAATTGCCCCTATCCAACTCTCGATGAAGACGCGGTGGAGTCCACTGATGTCACCATCGGACCGCACTGCGCAAAGCCCTACACAACGAAGTCTTTCTTCAATATATCCGGTATGAGCTTCGGCGCGATTTCGCGGCCCGCTGTGCTCGCATTATCGAACGGTGCGCGCGAAGCGGGCTGCTGGTTGAACACGGGCGAGGGTGGCTTGTCGCCGTATCACCTTGCAGGTGGTTGCGATATCGTGTTCCAGATCGGCACGGCGAAAAACGGCGTACGCAATCTCGACGGCAGTCTGAGCGATGAGCGGCTGAGCGTTATCGCGGCGCACCCGCAGGTCAGAATGTTTGAACTCAAGCTGAGCCAAGGCGCTAAACCCGGCAAGGGCGGGATCTTGCCGGGCGGCAAGGTCACAAAAGAAATTGCGGAGATTCGCGGCATACGTTCGGGTGAAACCGCAATCAGCCCGAACCGGCATCGGGACGTCAACAGCAACGAGGAGCTGCTGAATGCCATTGACCATATCCGACGCGTGACCGGCAAACCGGTCGGCATAAAATGCGTTATCGGCGCTTACGGTTGGCTCGATTCGCTGTTTGACCTGGTGCGTAGGCGCGGGATCGAATCGGCACCGGATTTCATAACCGTCGACAGCGCTGACGGCGGCACCGGCGCGGCGCCCATGTCGCTGATCGACGATGTCGGCTTGCCGTTGCGCGAATCCCTGCCGCTGGTCATCGATCAGTTGTGTGCGCACGATCTTCGCGACCGCGTAAAAGTCATCTGCTCGGGCAAGCTGGTCACACCGGCAGACGTGGCCTGGGCATTGTGCGTAGGCGCTGATTTCATCGTCTCGGCGCGTGGATTCATGTTTGCACTGGGCTGCATCCAGGCGCTCCAGTGCAACAAAAACACCTGTCCGACGGGTATCACTACCCACGACCCGGTTCTGCAAAGGGGGTTGGACCCGACGAACAAGGCGGTACGCGTTGCCAGCTACTGCCGTAACATGCAGCACGAGGTTGGCGTGATTGCACACTCGTGCGGCGTACACGAGCCGCGCGGACTGCGCCGGTTCCATGCCCGTATCGTCGTCGACAACTGCCGTTCGGTGTCGCTCGATAAGTTGTACCCAGACGTCAGGGCCGGATCGGTGCTTAAACGCGTGGCTATGCCAGGCTGACGCGGCGCTACGCGCTGTTCCACGCGCTGCGTAGTCACAGGTAGTAGCGATGCGCCACGTGTAGTTTTTACATCGTAGGCAACGGTCAACGCCAGCCAGGCGGCACGCGGGCTACGCTCAAGAAGCGTTGCGACATATCCCTCTTGCGGCAGTTTGTCTCCTTGGCGTGCGCCGGTTACTTGAGACCTTACCGGGCGATTGGTTCAAACTCAAGGCCTGGCCCCAGCTTTTTTTAGACGCTGTGAGTGGCATGCATCTCCTGGGCATCGGATCTGACGCGCACAGGGCCTTGCTACATACAGTTCGTCGATTGCGAGGATGTCATGGCCACTTCAGTCATGCTCACGCGGCGAGAACAAAGTTCACATCCACGTGATGTTTATCGCCTGGCGTGAACCGACTTCACACCCATAGAACCATTTCGTTGAAAAATGAAGTGCGCGATAAATAAATATCGCAATCTGTGTAAATTCCCGTCGGTTGCTACGACTATGCAACGTCGCTCATCACATTTGATGACGACTCATTTATTACCACTTAACAAGTACAGGAGTTCATATGAACACTTTTTCACGTCGTAATTTTGTTTCCAACGTTGTGGTGTTGACGGCTGCCTTAGCCGCTGCCGTTCCCGCACTGGCGCATCGCGATCATGAATCCGATCGCGATTATCATGAACGCCATTCCTATCGCGAGGGCAAGGTGTTTATCAGCACCAACGCGCCTGGCAATAATGAGCTTCTCGTGCTTGCACCCGACGACACCGGGAGCCTCTCGTTAGTCAAGCGCGTTGCCACCAACGGTCAGGGCACAGGTGCTGGGCTTGGATCACAGGGCGCAGTGACGCTGAGCACCAATGGCCGCTACGCGTTTGTCGTTAACGCGGCAAGCAATACCGTTTCAACATTTGCACTGGGGCGCAACTCGGTAGAGTTGACTTCGGCCGTAGATTCCGGTGGTCTGCAACCGATCAGTGTCACCGAGTATGAAGGCATCGTCTATGTACTTAATGCTGGCGGTAGTGGCAACGTGGCAGGCTTTCGCAACACGCATGGCCAGCTACGGCCCTTACACGACGGTGTACGCGCCTTATCCGCCGCGGGTGGCACCAACGCCGCACAGGTTGGCTTTGGTGCCGACGGCGAGGTACTGGTAGTCACCGAAAAAGCGACCAACAGCATCACCAGCTACAACGTGCGTCGTAATGGAACTTTGAGCCAACCGATAGTGACGCCCTCGTCGGGGCAAACACCGTTCGGCTTTGCCTTCGATAAGCGCGATTATCTGATCGTCTCTGAGGCAACCGCGAGCGGAGCGTCGTCGTATCGCTTTCCGGAAACCGGGCCCGCGATGGCACAGTTAATCAGTGCTTCAGTGCCCAACACCCAAGGTGCTGCATGCTGGGTCGTCACCACTCCCAACGGCCGATACGCCTATACCACCAACGCGGCCACCAGTACCTTGAGCAGCTACCGCATCGCGCGCTCGGGGAGCATAGAGTTGGCCAATGCGGTTGCCGGAACTACCGGTGTTAACGCCGGCGCGCTTGACATGGCCGTTACGCCGGATGGCGAGCAGCTGTACGCCTTTGCACACCGCAGCTTGCAAATCGTGTCCTTCAGCGTCAAACACAACGGTGACCTCACGCGGCTTGGCGCTAGTAGCGCCATACCGTCAGGAAGCGCTGGTTTGGCAGCAAACTAAGCCTTCCTCGCACACTGTATCGGCACGCTGCGGCGTGCCGATATTATTTATCGTGCTCCTGCGCTGCCCCCGGAGAACAGTGGCGCGAGGGTCTAGAGTTCGATCAACCCGAGAAGGAGATCGGACCGATGAAGAGGCGATTCACCGAGGAGCAGATCATTGGCTTGCTGCGCGAAGCCGATGCAGGACTGCCCCTCAAAGAGCTGTGCAGGAAACACGGCTTCAGTGAGCCCAGCTACTACGCCTGGAAGGCCAAGTTCGGCGGCATGAAAGTTTCTGACGCACAGCGCCTAAAGGCCTTGAGGCCGAAAACGGCAAGCTCAAGCGCCTTCTCGCGAACTCCATGTTGGAGGTTGACGCGATGCGCGAGGTGCTGTCGCGAAAATAGTGGCCATGACGGCACGGCGCGAGGTAGTGCAAGAGTTCAAGGCTCTGAGCCTGAGCGAACGTATGGCGTTGAAGCTGGTGGGCATCAGCGCCAGCGTCCTGCGCTACCAACCTCGCGACGACGGCAACAGCAAGCTGCGCGAGCGCCTGAAGGAGCTCGCCGGCCAGCACCGCCGCCACGGCTACCGAATGCTGCACGACAGGCTGACCCGTCAGGGCTGGGCCATCAACGTCAAACGTACCTACCGGCTGTACCGGGAAGAAGGCCTCATGGTGCGCCAGCGTCGACGCAAGAAGCTGTCCGTCCCCGAGCGGCAGCCGCTGCTGCTACCGAGCCAGCCCAACGAGGTGTGGGGCTACTGCCGTAACATGCGGCACGAAGTTGGCGTGATTGCACACTCGTGCGGCGTACACGAGCCTCGTGAACTGCGCCGGTTCCATGCCCGTATCGTCGTCGACAACACCCGTTCGGTGTCGCTCGATAAGTTGTTCCCAGAAGTCAGGGCCGGATCGGCGCTTAAACGCGTGGCTATGCCAGGCTGACGCGGCGCTACGCGCTGTTCCACGCGCTGCGTAGTCAGAGGTAGTAGCAATGCGCCACGAGTAGTTTTGACATCGTAGGCAGCGGTCAACTCCAGCCAGGCGGAAAACTGGCTACGCTCAAGAAGCGTTGCGACGTATCCCTCTTGCGGCAGTTTGTCTTCTTGGTTTGTACCGGTTACTTGAGACCTTACCGAGCGATTGGTTCAAAATCAAGGCTGGGCCTCATCTCTGGGCTGGCCCCAGCTTTTCTGAACGGGGAAGTCTCTTTCATTCGTTTGGCGGATACCACCCCGTTCCGATGTACGTTGGCAGCCTTGTCGTAAGGCCTCGACCCATTGGATGGCGTAGATGGAGTAGCTATGGCGGAGATTGTTCTGGTTCACGGCATCGGCCAAGAGCAGGAAACTGCCGACAAGCTCGAAGCCGCTTGGCTGCCGGCGCTGGCGGGCGGGGTTCGGATGGCGGGTTTCCCGCAAGTCGCTGATCGCATCTGGCGCGTTCGCGGACCCGGAAGTATCGAAGCGCGCATGGCGTATTACGGCGCGCTGTTTCTCTCACCCAACCAGCAAGGCGGCGACCCAGGAGACTTCACTGCCGAGGAATCTGCGTTTGCCGAGCGCTTGGCCGTCGAATGGCTGCAACACGCCGCCGAGCGGGCCAGCAGGAAAACGGCCATGCGCACAGGCCAAAGAGAGTTGGCCTACGTGTCGGGCCAGATGGGTGTAGAGCAAGGCGCGGGCAGCGCGGTTCGCAGCGCCATCGCCGGTTTGGCCAAAATTGCCTGGTTTGCGCCCTTGGGTATGGGTTTCGCTGAGCGATTTGTCAATCGCGCGCTCGCCCAGGTGACCCGCTACTTCACCGACGAAGTGGTGCGCTCGTCAGCGCTGGATGCCGTGTCGAAGTTGATCGGCCCTGAGACCAAGGCCGTGATCGGGCACTCGCTCGGGTCGGTGGTCGCTTACGAGGCCGTGCAACGCCTACGGCAACCGCTGCCGCTGCCGCTGTTGATCACGCTGGGCTCGCCGCTGGGGCTGCAAACCCTTGTCTACCAGCGGCTGCGACCGCAACCGCCTGGCTTTCCGCCCACCGTCAGCCGCTGGGTCAACGTGGCAGACCGCGACGACTTCATCGCCGCCGAGCCCAACCTGAACCCCCTGTTCGGCACCGGCATGCCGGCAAACGCCGTCTTTGAAAGTGGGTACACCGTGGACAACGGTGCCCAGCCGCACAAGGCCGACTTCTACCTCGGCAAGTCTCAGCTGGGTCAACCGATCGGCGAGCTCTACAGCCGCTGAGCCGACGAGCCAATGCGGATCCGGGTACGGCGCAACAGCGAACTTGGATCGCTGTCGTGGGTGCCAGTCTCTGTTTGATGCTGAACACGTCAGCGAAGGGATTCAATCCTGTCGCGAATAACCTGGGTAGCCAGGTGGTCCGGCCCGAGCACGCGCGTGAGGTCGGGCAGCAGCGCTTCGGACAGGCGCAGCGCCTCGCGAGCGTCGCCCCACTGACCGGTCCAGTACGCGATGTTGTCGCGCGTTGTCAGCGTGTCGGGATGGTCCTGCCCGAGCACGCGCGTGTGGTCGGGCAGCAGTGCCTCGAACAGGCGCAGCGCCTCGCGAGCGTCGCCGCACTGACCAGTCAAGTACGCGATGTTGCCGCGCGTTATCAGCGTGTCGGGATGGTCCGGTCTAAGCACACGCAAGCCGTCGGGCAGCAGTGCCTCGAACAGGCGCAGCGCCTCGCGAGCGTCGCTGCACTGATCAGTCCAGTACGCGATGTTGTTGCGCGTTGTCAGCGTGTCGGGATGGTCCTGCCCGAGCACACGCGTGTGATCGGGCAGCAGTGCCTCGGACAGGCGCAGCGCCTCGCGAGAGTCGCCGCACTGACCAGTCCAGTACGCGATGTGGCTGCGCGTTGTCAGCGTGTGGGGATGGTCCTGCCCGAGCACGCGCGTGTGGTCGAGCAGCAGTGCCTCGAACAGGCGCAGCGCCTCGCGAGCGTCGCCGCACTGACCAGTCAAGTGCGCGATGTTATTGCGCATTCTCAGCGTGTCGAGATGGCCCGGCCCAAAAGAAGATTCGACTCGCTCGTGCCATGGCCGCCAACGCCGCAGGTTCTCCCTGGGAACTGGTGATTTCCGGTCATTCAGCGATTGAAGTGCTTTTTCGAACTCGCCAAGCTGCCACAGGTGCTCGGCCCCGCGTTCGAAGGCATAGCGCGCGATGCCGCGATTCATTTCCATCGGCGCGTCAGAAGTAGGGATCAGCGTTTCGATGCTCTGCACCAGCGCGCCGTGCGCGTCGCGCACTTGCGGTGCAAAGCGCTCCAGCACGTGGTCCACAAACTTCTGGTGAAACAGCCCAACGTGTTCGTCGTCGGTTCCGGCGGCCCCCCTCGTCACGAGACCGCGCAAGGCCACCAACAAGTCGCGCATGCGCGCACCGGTCTTTGGCCCCGCCAGCCGTTCACTGGCTGCGCACAGCAGCGCAAGCGGCACAACCGGCCCCGCGCCCGCAGCGGCCAGCAGCGCAAGCGCCGGGTGCAAGTCTTGGCGGTGACGCTCGGCGCAGCGCGCGAGCATTTCGTCAAAAGCGTCGCCGAGGGTGATCTGGCCGGCACGGGTCGGCGCCTCGGTGTCGCTACGCAGCAGGTCGGCGAGCACTCTAGCCACCAGCCAGTTGCCTTGGGCTGCAGCAACGACTTCATCCTGCCGCGCCGGCGCAACGGCGCGCAGCGCGAGGTAGTGCTGCACCTGATCTTGGGTTGCCGGGCCGAGCCGGTAGGTGTGTGCCGTCGCGGGAAGCTCGGTGTCAGGCCTTGCGGCCAGTACCAGGCGAATCAAGGGCTGTTCGACCAAGGTATTTAAGGCCTCCATGACCGACACCGTTGCGCTGGTGGACAGACGATCTAGCGCGTCGATCACCAATCGCACCTCGGCGGCAGGCGCCACGCGCTTGAGCGGACCGACGAGCTGCTTGTCCAACGGGCCCAGACGCAGTTGTTCGTCGTAGGGCGTTGCACGCGCAAAACTCTGCTGCGCTGCCGCGAAGCCCGGTACGGCACGCGCCAGCTGCGCCGCGAGCACACGCGCCAACTCATGGGGTGTGGTCGCCTCGTTCAGCATGAAAATGGCGTGAACAAAGCCCGGCTCGACCATGCCGCCTGCGACTTTCGGCCAACCGAGCGCCGCAGTCAGCGCGGACTTGCCCGCACCTGCATCGGCCACCACCGCTATACAGCGGTGCGCGCGCGACAGCGCCACGACCTCGGCCAGGGCAGGCGTGGCCTGATAGGCCGCCGTCAGCCGCTGAATCTCGTCGGCCAGCGGCGTTTGGGCCCAGGGTTCGATGCGACGGCCGGTGTTCTTACCCAACCAAAGCGTTTGGTCGGGGTTATACGAAGGGTTTTGTGCCAGCTGATTCGGACAAAGGCTTTCGATCAGCGGGCGCAGGTGCATGCATTGCAGATGCTCGGCAGGCTGCGCTGACACGCCTTCCTTCAACAAGCCGACGAGCGTCTTGGTGAAGCAGCCGTTTGCGGCCGGACGGTCTGCCGCTGCCGTGAGGACCTCGAAACGCAGGGTTCCTCCCAGCTCCTTGACCCACGCTTGGGCGGCGCTGAAGCCGGCGACACCGGCATAACAGGCGTCGAGCAACACGCCCAAACCATCTACGGTGCCGGGAGTCTTCCGGTGGACTTCCTTGATCAAGCTGGTAAGGTGTACCGCCGTGTCGGCGTCAGGAGGGTTTTCGGCGTCAGCAGGCAGCAGGTAGAAATCGTCGCCTACGTGCTCACCGTGTCCGACGTAGGCCAGGAACAGCGTGGCTTCGTCCTGCGCGGCGCGCCGGTAGGCAGCCTTGAAAGCCTCTTTGGTCGCGGCCACCGACGGGTCGATGAGCAAGCCTAGATCGCCCTCAAGCGCCGGTGCGCAAGCACCGACAGCCGGGTCACACATCACGCGATAAAGATCCTGCGCAGCCCGAGGCAGGAAGTCGAGCCTGCCGAGCGCGTGGCACTGAGAGCCGATGACCAGGATTCGTCGCATGCTCACAATTTACCTTCGAGTCGCCGCGCTGGATTTGAAACTTTTCTCGCTATTCACCCAATAACAGTATGAACCAAGAAGTTTGGCGTCACCGATTACCGGGATGCTCACCGTGACTGACTGATTGACCACAACCAGTTAGGGCCTGTTAACACTACACAAGCCCGATGCGTTGCCGCCCGCGTTTTGAAATCTACTTGCACGACATGGCCGGCTTGCAGGTCTCGTGCGTCGAGCATTGGGCACACCACCGATTGGTCCCCCGTATACTGAACCGGTCGCTGCCAGGGCAAGGCGATTCGTGCTTTCCGGTCGCCGATAGGCGTTTCCGTTTAGCCAGGAAGCCATTTAAGGCTGCGATCACCCCAACGTTCTCAACCACACATAGGAGGAACCCAGTGATAACCAACAAGTCCTTGTCGAAGCACATTGCCGCTGCCGCAATATTCACGCTGTCGGTGGCACCGGCGCTTGCCGATCACCGTTCACCCTGCCGCGGCTTGCCGTCTCATTCGGATCTCAAGGCTGCGCTGTCCTCAGCCGTGTTGTCGAGCAATGGCGGCTTTGGGCTCAATATGTGGGGCACCGTGGTCAATCGCGATGGCGTTGTTTGCGCGGTCGTGTTCACTGGTGACGACCGTGGGGCGCAATGGCCCGGCAGCCGCGTGATATCCGCGGAGAAAGCCAACACCGCGAACTCATTCAGCCTAGACGGGTTAGCGCTTTCTACCGCTCAGTTGTATCCGCTGGTGCAGCCGGGCGCCAGCCTGTACGGTTTGCAGCACAGCAATCCGGTCGACACCAAGGTTGCGTACAAGGGACCGTCGTTCAAGTATGGCAGCCACCGTGATCCCATGGTCGGCAAGAAAATCGGTGGCGTCAACGTATTCGGTGGTGGGCTGGCCCTGTACGTCAACGGGAAAATCGTTGGCGCACTCGGCGTCTCCGGTGATACGTCGTGCGAGGACCACAACGTGGCCTGGCAAACCAGAAAGAACCTGGCGTTGAACGTCACGCCCACCAGCGACAACATTTCATTCGAACCTGGGAATCACCCCGCTTGCCCGAACAGCGGGCCTCCACCCAGCCCGTAAACCAGCGTCATCGCGCGTCAATCAACCTTCACTCCGTGTCGGTGTCAATCACACCGCCACGGGCGCGGGTTGTCAGTTGAACGGCGTCGTAGACCCTGATGTCAAGGCTGACCCAGCATCGCGCGCACGCTGCTCATGAACTGCGGCTCGACCTCGCCGCTCGTTTGCGCACTGCGTGCGGCAATGCGACCGTCGGCATCCAGCAGCACGAGGGCGCCGGTGTGGTTGAATTCACCATCGCTGAGTGCTCGGTAGCGAACGCCGAGCACACCCGCGATGGCGCGCACGTCTGCAACTTGCGGTTGCACTAAAGTCCAACGCGTGAGGTCTAGGCCACGCTTGTCGGCCAGCGTCTTCAACGCCGTGGGGTCATCGCGTTGCGGGTCGAGGCTGATCAGCAGCACGCCGAGCTGCTGCCGTTGCGCGGGAGCGAGTTTGCGGTCCAAGTCCAACACCGTGTCGACGATCGTCGGACAGATGTACTTGCACGAGGTGTAGAACATGACCACCAGCTGTGCACTGCCACGCTTCGAAGCCAGCGTCAGGCGACGCCCCGACTGGTCGGTCAGCGGCGCGTCGAGGTGGTAAATCGAATCACTGGGAAGTGGCGCGGGGTTGGCTTGCGCCGCCAGCGCGGCGCTGACGGCGAGCCAGGGAACAATGAGTTGAGCAATGAATGTGCGCATGGCGGTTTCTCTAAAACGGTCAATAGGACGGCCCCTCAAGGCTTAGCGAGCACAACGAAAACCCAGGTTGGCAGTGGCATACGCGCCTTCTAGCGACGACAACATCGCCACCCGCATCAGCACCGCGTAGTGGTCGCGGTCATTGACCGACAAGGCACCGGCGCCGCAGAACTTGAGCCGATCTGGATCACCTTGGTCGCGGTTGTCGGACGACACCAACAAGGCAGAGAAGTCGTCGGCCCATTCCCACACCAGCCCGTGGAGGTCATGCACACCGTAGGCATTCGGTAGGCGCGAACCGACGGCAGGCAAAGCGTGGTTCGACGGTTGCGCGTACCAGCTGAGCATGCGTTCGCGCCAGGCGCGGTCGCCACGTGCGTCGGCGCGCTGTTCATCGGCTGCGGCCGCGTATTCCCATTGCGACCACGTCGGCAAGCGCGCGCCCTGCGCCTGGCAGTACGCGTCGGCTGCGAACCAACTGACCCAAACCACGGGTTGCCGCGGTAGCGCTTGTGGCCCGAGCTGCGTCGGCCCGGCCCAGTGCGAGAGATAGCGTGACTCGGCAAAGACCCCGGCGACACGATCGCGCCGCCACTGCGGATGCCGCCGCACAAAGACAAGAAAATCTGCATTGGTCACCGGTAGCTTCATCAGAGAAAACGGCGCGATCCGCACGCCACTGCCGCTGTCCTCGTATTTGAGCGCCGAGCTGAACTCGCCGCCGGGGAGGTCCACATACGTACGCTCGGCCGCACTGGAATTGCCGACCACCATCACGAGCCACAACAGAATGAACCAGCGACGCACCATCGGCACTGCGTGTTCGTATCAGTGAGCGGCGGCGACCGACGGCTTGGCCTTGCGTCGCTCGGCGACTTCTGCCTCGGTCACTCTACCGCCCGGATTGTCCCAACTGTTGAGCACGTAGGTCAGGATGTTGGCCACCTCGTCGTCGGTAAGCTGATTCATCGGTGGCATCACCGAGTTGTAGTCCTGCCCGTTCACCTTCACGGGGCCACTCAAGCCATGCAGCACCGCGTCAATCGCGTTCTTGGGGCTGGCCAGGTAGTCCGACTTGGCCAGCGGCGGGAACACGCCCGGCATGCCGACGCCGTTGGCACTGTGGCAAGTGGAGCAGGTACCAGCGAACAGCGCTTGGCCAGCTTTTACCTGCTCGGCTATCGTCAGCTCACCGCTTTTTGCCGCCTTGGCCGCAGCAGCCACCGCAGCGAGGTTAGCCTGAGCGCGATCACCGAGATAGACCTCGTCAACTTCCTTGCCCGAGTAAATCGCCTTGTTCTCGGGGCCATCGGCCTTGAGTATCGCCAGCGCGCCCTTGTTGAAGGCGCGGAAAATCGAATGGTCAACCAGTATGTAGCTGCCCGGCACTTCGAGATGAAAGTCCATCATCGCGGCGCCGCCGGCCGGAATGAGTGTGGTCTGCACGTTTTCTTGAAACCGGCTACCGCCTTCGAACCAAACCTTGTCGAAAATTTCGCCA
>JAOTTZ010000372.1 GCA_029864165.1 Burkholderiaceae bacterium | reverse complement strand
CGCTGGCGTTGACCGTACGCGCACCCAACTTCAGCAAGTAGGGGCGGCCGGGCAGCATCGGTTCCTCGCTCAGCCACACCACCGTGGTTTCGAACTGGTCGGCTACTTCAGCAGCGCTTTCGGCGCCGCTGATCACGTCACCGCGCGAAACGTCGATCTCATCGGCCAGCGTCAAAGTAATGGCTTGGCCGGCCACGGCCAGCGGCAAGTCGCCGTTGGCGGTGACGATGCGAGCGATCACGCTCTCGCGGCCCGAGGGCTGCACCCGGACGCGATCGCCGGGCTTGGCCATGCCACTGGCCACCGTGCCCGCAAAGCCGCGGAAGTCCAGATTGGGCCGGTTGACCCACTGGACCGGTAGCCGGAACGCGCCCACCTGGCGGCGCTGCTCGTCGACTTCAACGGTCTCCAGATAACCCATCAGCGTGGGTCCGTGGTACCACGGCGTTCGCGGGCTAGGCTGCAGCATGTTGTCGCCTTTGAGGGCAGACAGGGGTATGGGCGTGATGTCGGTCAGCCCGATCTGCTTGCCGAACGCCTCGTAGTCCTCGACGATGCGGCGAAAAACAACCTCTGAATAGTCCATCAAATCCAGCTTGTTGATGGCCAGCACCACTTTGCGGATGCCGATCAGCGATACCAAGTAGCTGTGGCGCCGGGTCTGCGTCAGCACGCCCTTGCGCGCGTCGATCAGGATCACCGCGACATCGGCGGTAGAAGCGCCCGTGATCATGTTGCGGGTGTACTGCTCGTGCCCCGGGGTGTCGGCGACGATGAACTTGCGCTGGTCGGTGCTGAAAAAGCGATAGGCGACGTCGATGGTGATGCCCTGCTCGCGCTCGGCTGCCAAACCGTCGACCAACAAGGCAAAGTCGATGTCGCCGCCTTGCGTTCCCCATTTCTTGCTGTCGGCCTCGATGGCTGCGAGCTGGTCCTCGAACAGCATCTTGGCCTCGTACAACAGGCGGCCGATCAGCGTACTCTTGCCGTCGTCGACACTGCCGCAAGTGATAAAGCGCAGCAAGCTCTTGTGCTCATGCTGCTTCAGGTAGGCCCCGATATCGGCCGCAATCAGGTCCGAGACATGTGCCATGTCAGAAGTACCCTTCCTGTTTCTTCTTTTCCATCGACGCCGCCTGGTCGTGGTCGATCATGCGGCCCTGGCGTTCAGAGGTGCGAGCCAGCAGCATCTCCTGGATGATGGCCGGCAAAGTGTCTGCCTCGCTCTCGATGGCGCCCGACAGCGGATAGCAGCCCAGCGTGCGGAAACGCACCTTGCGCATCGCCGGCACCTCGCCGACGTTGAGGCGGAAACGCTCGTCGTCGATCATCAGCAAGGTGCCGTCGCGCTCGACCACCGGCCGCTCCTTGGCAAAGTACAGCGGCACGATGGGGATATCCTCAAGGTAGATGTACTGCCAAATGTCGAGCTCGGTCCAGTTGGAGATGGGAAATACACGAATCGATTCGCCTTGCCGCTTGCGCGCGTTATAGAGGCTCCAAAGCTCGGGGCGCTGACTCTTCGGATCCCAGCGATGCTGGTCGCTGCGAAACGAGAATATTCTCTCCTTCGCCCTGGATTTTTCTTCATCGCGCCGGGCGCCACCGAACGCCGCGTCGAAGCGGTAGTGGTCGAGCGCCTGCTTCAGCCCCTGCGTCTTCCACACATCGGTGTGGACTTGTGAGCCGTGGTCGAACGGATTGATGCCCATCGCCTTGGCCTCGGGGTTGTGCCACACCAGTAGATCCATGCCGGACTCACGCGCCATCCGGTCGCGCAGTGTGTACATGTCGCGGAACTTCCACGTCGTGTCCACATGCAACAGCGGAAACGGCGGCGGCGACGGGTAAAAGGCTTTGCGCGCCAAGTGCAGCATGGTGGCGCTGTCTTTACCGACCGAGTAAAGCATCACTGGCCGTTCAGCCTCGGCCACAACCTCGCGCATGATGTGAATGCTCTCGGCTTCCAGCCGTTGAAGGTGTGTCAATTTCATGGTCTACGAGCCCATGGGGGCCGCTCCTCAGTAGTTGCTATCTTCTGCGCATACTGCCGGCTGCGAAGTAACGTGTAGGGAATGGGCTTCATTTCACCAATGCGGCGGCGATCATGGACAATGTGCCTATGCTACCCGCCGCTCAATAAAAAATTCTTTCAACGCTGATGAAACATGCTGAACTGCTCGAATCCGTCGCAACAATCGCCCGCGCGGCGGGCGAGGTGATCCTTCAGATCTACGCCACGGACTTCAAGGTCCGCGGCAAGAATGACGCTTCCCCAGTGACCGAGGCCGACGAGCGTGCCGAAAAGGTGATATTGGCCGGACTCCTCGAACTGACGCCCGAAGTGCCCGTGGTGGCGGAAGAATCCGTAGCCGCTGGCCGAGTACCGGATTTGCCAGCCAGCGGCAGGCGCTTTTGGCTGGTAGACCCCCTTGACGGTACCAAGGAGTTTATCAATCGCAACGGCGAGTTCACCGTGAACATCGCACTGATCGAGGGCGCAGAACCCATACTTGGCGTGGTGCTGGCGCCGGCGTTGGGCCGCCTGTTTGCGGGCAGCAGCGCCATCGGGGCCTACGTGGACGATGCAGCTGGCAGGCGCCCTATTCGCTGTCGCCCGGTGCCTGCGGCCGGACTGACCGTGGTGGCGAGCCGTTCACACGGCGACGCGTCCGGTCTCGATGAGTTTCTGACAGGCCGCAAGGTTGCCAGCCTGGCCAACGCGGGATCGTCACTGAAACTTTGCTTGGTGGCGGAGGGAAGCGCCGATCTCTACCCGCGCCTGGGCCGCACCATGGAATGGGACATCGCCGCCGGGCACGCGGTGCTGCGTGCCGCCGGCGGCGACGTGCGTACGCTCACCGGCGAACCG
>JAOTTZ010000371.1 GCA_029864165.1 Burkholderiaceae bacterium | reverse complement strand
GTGAACGAACACTGTAATACAGTGCTCTTAACGCATTGTAGAAGCCTGGGTTGACATCGCGACCTCCGCCACTGGTCAACGTCAACTGCAACCACAAACGGGAGTACCCGCGTGTTTTTTCTTGTCATAGGCGTACTGTTGCTCTTTCTCAAGGTAACGGAGTTCGGCGCCGTGGGAGCGTGGTCGTGGTGGTGGGTGTTGTTGCCCTTTGCGCTGGCGGCGGCTTGGTGGGCTTGGGCCGACAGCACCGGCTACACCAAGAAACGCGCGATGGACAAAATCGACGCCAAGCGCGAAGCACGCCGACACAAGACCATGGAGTCGCTGGGCATGGGGGACAAGCGCAAACGCAAGCGTTGAACGCCCATCGACCTCGTTCGTTGCATGAGGTGGATGCAGGCCATACCGCCACGCCTGGATCCGCTCCGGGGTTGCGTCGACGGCGTCGACACAACAATCCGGACGAAGGCGTCAGTCGAACCTGTCCAGCACCGCGCCTAGCGAAGCGCTGGAAGCGTTGTTCGCAAACTTGGCCAACACGCCTCGCGTATAGCGAGGCGCCGGCGCCTTCCATGCTGCGCGGCGACGCGCCAACTCCGGTTCCCCAACGTTGAGTTGCAGCAGCAATGCATGGGCGTCGATGGTGATCGAGTCGCCCTCGTTCACCAGCGCAATATTGCCGCCGGCGTAAGCCTCGGGCGCGACGTGCCCAACGACCATGCCCCAAGTACCGCCCGAGAAGCGGCCGTCGGTGATCAATCCCACCGATTCACCCAAACCCTGGCCTACAAGCGCGCTCGTGGGCGCGAGCATCTCGGGCATGCCGGGTGCACCTTTGGGACCTAAGTAGCGCAGCACCATCACGTCGCCTGGATGGATCGCTTTGGCCATGATGGCGGCAAGTGCTGACTGCTCGTCGTCGAACACACGCGCCGGGCCGGTCATCACGGGATTCTTCAAACCCGTTATCTTGGCCACACAGCCTTCAGGCGCGAGGTTGCCCTTCAAGATAGCCAGGTGGCCGTGCGCGTACAAGGCGTTGCTGATGGGCCGAATCACATCCTGGTCGGCACGCGGCGCATCGGGCGTATCGGCCAAATTCTCTGCCACGGTCTTGCCGGTGATCGTGATGCAATCGCCGTGCAGCAAGCCGGCGTTCAACAACAACTTCATCACCTGCGGCACGCCACCCGCCTGGTGCAGGTCAACCGCAAGGTATTTGCCCGAGGGCTTCAAGTCGCACAATACCGGCACGCTCTGACGCACACGCTCGAAGTCGTCGATGCTCCAAGGCACCTGCGCCGCGTGCGCAATGGCCAAGAAGTGCAGCACCGCGTTGGTCGAACCGCCAACGGCCATGACAACGGCCACAGCGTTCTCGATCGACTTGCGCGTCACGATGTCGCGCGGCTTGAGATCCTGCCGCACCGCATCGACCAGCACGCGCCCCGCTTCTTTAGCCCTGGCCGCCGTCTCTTCGTGCGGATTGGCCATGGTCGAAGAATATGGCAGGCTCAATCCCAGCGCCTCGAACGCCGAACTCATGGTGTTGGCGGTATACATTCCGCCGCAGGACCCGCTCCCCGGTATCGCGCGCCGCTCGATCTGGCAAAAGTCCTCTTCCGTCATCTTGCCAGCGGTGAACTGACCGACAGCTTCGAACACGCTGATGATGTTCAGGTCTTGTCCTTTGTAGCGTCCCGGCAAGATGGTGCCGCCGTAGACAAAGACGGCGGGTACGTTGGCACGCAACATACCCATCATGCCGCCAGGCATGTTCTTGTCGCAGCCGCCGACCACCAGCACGCCGTCCATCCACTGCCCGCCAACGCAAGTCTCGATGCAATCGGCGATCACCTCGCGAGATACCAGGCTGTACTTCATGCCTTCGGTACCCATGGCCATGCCGTCGCTGATGGTGGGGGTGCCAAAGACCTGCGCGTTACCGCCTGCTGCTTTGATGCCCACCACCGCCGCGTCGGCCAATTTTTGCAGGCCCGAGTTGCAAGGCGTGATGGTCGAATGCCCGTTGGCCACGCCTATCATCGGTTTTTTGAAGTCGCCCTCCTCGTAACCGAGCGCGTAATACATCGAGCGGTTGGGCGCGCGGGCCACGCCCTCGGTGATGTTTCTAGACTTTCGGTTGATGCTCATAATGGGCTTGGCGAAGTAGTTGCTTGGAATACCTCGGGGAAAGGCAAACGAAAGGCAAACTATAGCCGCGCACTATTGTTCTGGACCCACATGCTCGTTCACCCACAATTCGAACCCGTCGCGCTGCAGATCGGCCCGCTGGCAATACATTGGTACGGCCTGACTTACTTGGTCGCGTTTGGCTTGTTCATCTGGCTCGTCACGCTGCGCGTGAAACAAGCGCCCTTCGCACAAGCGGGCTGGACCCGTCGCGACGCAGAAGACCTACTGTTCTACGGCGTACTGGGCGTCGTCATCGGTGGCCGGCTCGGCTACGCGTTGTTCTACAAACCAGGCTACTACCTTGCCAACCCGTTCGAAGTGCTCGCGGTGTGGAAGGGCGGCATGTCGTTTCACGGCGGCCTGTTGGGTGTACTTGCGGCGATGGCGATTTATGGCCGTATGCGCGCGCGTCCGTTCCTGCACGTTACCGATTTGATTGCCCCCTGCGTCCCCACCGGGCTGGCGTTGGGCCGCGTTGGCAACTTCATCAACGGCGAGCTTTGGGGCCGAGCGGCCGACCCCGCCTTGCCCTGGGCCATGGTGTTTCCGCAATCGGGCTCGAGCCTGCCACGACATCCTTCTCAGCTCTACCAGTTCCTGCTCGAGGGGCTGGTGTTGTTCGCGCTGCTGTGGTGGTATGCCCAACGCCCAAGCGCTTACGTGGGCGCCAAGCATCACCCAGCGTGGG
>JAOTTZ010000022.1 GCA_029864165.1 Burkholderiaceae bacterium | reverse complement strand
GAACGCGGGTTGGCCACCATGTCATGCAGCGCGCCGCGGTAGAGCGGGATTCCCTTTCGCACCGGCCTTAAGAAGATGTCTTCCCCAAGCTCGACCATGCCCGGCATGGCGGCCGTTCCACCGGTCAGCACCACGCCCGAGGACAACAACTCCTCGTAACCGCTTTCGCGAATGACTTGGTGCACGAGTGAGAAGATTTCCTCGGCGCGCGGCTCGATCACACCCGCCAGGGCTTGGCGGCTCAGCATGCGCGGCTCGCGGTCACCCAGGCCCGGCACTTCGAGCTGTTCGTTGGCGTCGGCCAGCAGTTGCTTGGCGATGCCGAACTCGACCTTGATTTCCTCAGCGTCTTTGGTCGGCGTGCGCAGCGCCATCGCAATGTCGCTGGTGATCAAATCACCGGCGATTGGGATGACCGCCGTGTGGCGGATCGAGCCCTCTGTGAATACGGCCACGTCGGTCGTACCAGCGCCGATGTCGACCAGCGCTACGCCCAAATCCTTCTCGTCTTGCGTCAACACCGCAGCGCTGGACGCGCTCGGGTTGAGGACCAGCCGCTCCACCTCCAAGCCACAACGGCGCACGCACTTGATGATGTTTTCGGCCGCGCTCTGGGCACCGGTAACGATGTGGACCTTGACCTCGAGCCGTCCGCCGCTCATACCAATGGGCTCCTTCACCTCGTGGCCGTCGATCACGAATTCCTGCGGCTCCACCAACAGCAAGCGTTGGTCGTTCGGGATGTTGATTGCCTTGGCAGTCTCGACCACACGGTTGACGTCAACCGGCGTGACTTCCTTGTCACGCACGATCACCATGCCGGTGCTGTTCTGGCCGCGGATGTGACTACCGGTGATACCGGTGTAGACATGCGAAATCTTGCAGGCGGCCATCATCTCGGCCTCTTTCAACGCCTGCTGGATCGACTGCACGGTGGCATCGATGTTGACCACCACGCCGCGCTTGAGGCCATGTGTCGAGGCGACGCCCAAGCCGGAAATCCGCAGTTCGCCGTCGGCCAGCACCTCGGCCACCACCGCCATGACCTTGGCGGTGCCTATGTCCAGCCCCACGACCAAATCTTTGTATTCCTTGGGCATGTTCAGTCCGATTCAACCATCAGAACTTGGGTGTATTCGCCACCGCGCCTTTGGGGCTGACGATGGTCGAAAACTCTCTGAGCCGCAGTGCATAACCATCGTGATGACGCAGATCGGCGTACTGCAACGGACGCTTGTACTGCTCGATCAACGGTGTCACCGTAACGACGAACCGCTCGGTGCGCGCCAACACGTCGCTGTCGCTGCCGCGGCCGAGTTCGATCTCGGCACCGTTGTCCAAGTTCACATGCCACGAGCCGCGCTCCGACAGCGTGAGCCGTTCGACCTGCGTGCCCAGCGCGGCCAGCAACGTGCCCACTTCACGGTACATGGCGAGAACGCGCGCCGAACTACCTTGCGGGCCGTGCAGCGTAGGCAGACGCTCATCTTCGACGTCACCAAGGTTGGCTTCGAAAACCTCACCGAAGTGATTGACGATGCTGCTGCTGTCGTCGCCCCAGCCCCACAGGGCAACCGCGCGCTGCTCTTCGAGCTGCACGGCAAGCCGATCGGGCCAAACACGTCGCAACACGGCGCGACGTACCCAGGGTACGCTCTCGAAGGCCTGCTGGCCCAGCGTCAAGTCGAGCGTGAAAAAGTTCCCCATCAACTTCGGGACTGCGTGGGTGCGTATCGTCGACAAGCTGATGCGGTTGATTGCGCCCTCGACCCGAATCGCTTCGATGGCAAACGCCGGCAGCCGTGTCACCCAGTTCAGCAACAGCGCCAACAAGCCAAGAGAAAGCAGCGCCAACAGCAGCGTGGTGGTGGTATTCATGAGACGTACGTCCACAGGCAACTCTGCGGAGTGCTTTGGATTGACAACGGCAACGCGGCGCATGACAGAGTTCGGTTAGGCATCGAGCGCAGCACTCTCGATAACACGCAGACACAGCTGCTCATAGCTCAGATTGGCGGACCGAGCGGACATGGGAACCAGTGAATGGCTGGTCATTCCCGGCGACGTGTTCATCTCCAGGAGGAAGGGGCGGCGGTCGTTGGCGCGGATCATCAAGTCAGCGCGACCCCAACCCCGGCAACCCAACGACCGGTAAGCGCGCAGCGCCAGATTTTTAACGGTCTGCTCTTCCAACGCCGGAAGTCCGCTCGGCACGATGTACTTCACCGCGTCGGTGAAGTACTTGTTCTGATAGTCGTAAGAGCCGTCGGGCGCGACGATACGCACCACGGGCAGCACTTCGGTGTCGTCGCCGCTACCCAGCAACGGGCAGGTGACCTCGTCACCGGCGATAAATTCTTCGCACATCACCTCGGCGTCGAACTTCGCTGCCAGTTTCACGGCATCAAACATCTGATCCGCAGTCGTCACCTTGGTCAGTCCGATGGACGAACCTTCGTGCGGCGGCTTGACGATCAACGGCAGCCCCAGTTCCTCGGCCACGCGGCGCACACTGTCGACACCTTGATCGCTGGCGTCCAAGATCACGTAGCCGGGCGTCGGCAAGCCGTCGGCAATCCACAGACGCTTGGTGACCGCCTTGTCCAGCGCCATGGCGCTGGCCATCACGCCCGAACCGGTGTACGGAATACGCAGCAACTCCAACGCACCCTGAACCGTGCCGTCTTCGCCGTAGCGTCCGTGCAAAGCGATAAAGCAGCGCGCAAAGCCTTCGCGCTTTAATTCGGTGAGGTCGCGTTCGGCGGGGTCGAAGGCGTGTGCGTCCACACCCCGCGATTGCAGGGCTTTGAGAACACCTTCGCCCGACATCAGCGAGATCTCACGCTCTGCCGATGCCCCACCCATCAGCACGGCGACCTTGCCCAACCCTTGGACACCGGCGGTGCTCATGCCTGCACGCTCTCCACCACTTGCGGCGCCACGCTACCGATGGATCCCGCGCCCATCACGATCACCACATCACCCCCTTGTGCATGCTCAACGATGGCCTGAGGCATGTCGGAAACGTCGTCCACGAACAATGGATCGACCTTGCCCGCCACCCGCAGCGCGCGTGTCAGCGCGCGTGCATCTGCCGCCACGATAGGCGCCTCGCCGGCCGCATACACCTCGGTCAAGAGCACTGCGTCGGCTGTGCTCAACACTTTGACGAAATCTTCGAAGCAGTCGCGTGTACGGGTATACCGATGCGGTTGGAAGGCAAGCACCAGGCGCCGTCCCGAAAAGGCTTTGCGCGCGGCCGCGATCACCGCGGCCATCTCCACGGGGTGATGGCCATAGTCGTCGATCAACGTGAATTTTCCGCCGCCAGTGGCGGGGTGGTCGCCAAAGCGTTGGAATCGCCTGTCCACGCCTGTGAATCCGGCCAACGCCTGCGTCATCGGCGCATCGGGCAGTTCGAGCTCTGTGGCCACCGCGATCGCGGCCAGCGCATTCAATACGTTGTGGACACCAGGCAGGTTGAGCGTGATGCTGAGATCGGGCATCGGCCCGCCGTTACGACGCCGTGCAACAAAGCGCATCTGTCCGCCGGGGAGCGCTTGCACATCGACAGCCCGCACTTGCACATCGGCGCCGAAGCCGTAAGTAACCACCGGGCGCGAGATCATCGGCACAATAGCGCGCACACCAGCGTCGTCCCCACACATGATGGCGGCGCCGTAGAAGGGCATGCGGTGCAAGAACTCGACGAAGGCAGCGCGCAACTTCGAAATGTCGTGGCCGTAAGTATCCATGTGGTCCGCATCGATGTTGGTCACAACCGACAACACCGGCGACAAGTTCAAGAACGACGCGTCGGACTCGTCAGCCTCGACGACGATGTAGTCGCCCACACCGAGGCGCGAGTGCGAACCAGCGCTGTTGAGCCGACCACCGATCACGAAGGTGGGGTCCACCCCAGCCTCAGCCAACACACTGACCACCAGCGAGGTGGTGGTTGTCTTGCCGTGCGTGCCGGCAATGGCAATGCCCTTCTTCAGCCGCATCAACTCGGCCAGCATCAAGGCGCGCGGAACCACGGGCACGCGCCTGGAACGGGCGGCGATGACCTCCGGATTGTCGGAACCTACCGCCGTCGATGTGACCACCGCCTGCGCGCCGGCGACATGCGCAGCATCGTGCCCAACGTGCACCTTGACGCCCACCTTTTCAAGACGGCGCAAGCTGGCGCTGTCGCTGCGGTCCGATCCCGAAACGGTGTAGCCCAGGTTGTGCAGGATTTCGGCGATCCCACTCATGCCAGCGCCGCCCACACCGACAAAGTGGATGTGCTTGACGGCGTGCTTCATGCGAACACCCTTTGCTCGGGCACCAGCTTCTCAATTTCGTCGGCAATACGGGCCGCCGCCTTCGGACGTGCGAGCGCGCGCGCCTTGACGGCCATCGTCAGCAGTGCGTAGCGATCCAACCCGCGTAGCATCTCAACCAGGCGCTGCGGCGTCAATTCGCTTTGAGGCAGGTGCAACGCCGCTCCGTTCGATGCCATGACGGCGGCGTTAGCGCGTTGGTGTGCCGTGGTGCGGAGCACCAAGGGCACCAGCACGCTGGCCACACCAGCCGCGCATACTTCGCTTACCGTCATCGCACCAGCGCGGCAAACGACAACGTCGCAATCAGCCAGAGACTGCGCCATGTCGTCGATGAAGGGGCGCACATCGGCCTGCACGCCGGTGCTGGCGTAGGCCGCCTTGACGCGGGCGACATCGGCCTCACCCGTCTGGTGCGTGACATGGGGCCGGTCGGCCGCGGACCACATCGACAGTGCCTCGGGCAAGCAGTCGTTGAGGACTTGCGCGCCCAGGCTGCCGCCCACGACCAACAAACGCAGCGGACCGCTTCGGCCTTTGAACCGTTCGCTCGGCGCGGGCAGCGACTCGATCTCGGCGCGCACCGGATTGCCGGTAACGACCGCCTTCTTGGTACGCCGCGCCGCTTCGCCCTCAAAACCGAACGCGGCACGGTCAGCGATCGGCAACAGTGCCCGGGTACTCAACAACAACGAGGCATCGCCGTTGAACAACAACAAAGGCTTGCCCAACGCGGCAGCCATCAGCCCGCCCGGAAACGACACGTAGCCGCCCATGCTGAGCACGGCATCGGCCGAGCGCCGGCGCAAGATGCGCCAGCAACTCCAGCACGCCGCAAGTAAACGCGCACCGCCGCTGGCGGCGTGCAACAAGCCTTTGCCGCGCAGACCGCTGAAAGAGATGCGGTCCATCGCGATACCGCTGCTTGGCACCAGCTTGTTCTCCATGCCGTGTGTGGTGCCGAGCCACGACACCGTCCAGCCGCGCCGTTGAATCTCGCGCGCAACCGCCAGGCCGGGGAAGACATGCCCGCCGGTACCTGCAGCCATGACGACGAGATGGGTCATCGCGCGGGCTCCTGCGCAAGGCTGGACGCGCGCACAGCGCTGGGAGAGGTTGCGCGGTAGCGCGCCGGCATGCTCATGCCTGCTTCTCCACGCATGAGCTGCCGGGTCTCCATGTCTATCCGCAACACGATGGCCAACGCCACCATGTTGGTGACGATCGCCGAGCCGCCATAACTCACCAGGGGCAAGGTCAGGCCTTTGGTCGGCAGCACACCGAGGTTTACGCCCATGTTGATAAAGGCCTGGCCACCCAGCCAGACACCGATGCCCTGTGCAAGCAAGCCGGCAAAAACGCGGTCCAGTGCAATCGCCTGTCGCCCGATGTCGAACAAGCGCCGCGTGATCCAAAAGAACGCGAAGATCACCGCCGCCACACCGATCAAGCCGAGTTCCTCACCGATCACGGCCAGCAGAAAGTCGGTATGCGCCTCGGGTAGGTAATGCAGCTTCTCGACGCTGGAACCCAAACCCTGGCCCAGGATCTCGCCACGGCCGAATGCGATCAGCGAATGTGAAAGTTGATAGGCCTTGCCCAGCGTGTACCTTTCATCCCACGGACTGAGGTACGAAAAGATCCGCTCGCGCCTCCAGTCGCTGGTGGTGATCATCAACGCAAACGCCCCGACAAGCACGGCGGAGATGAGAACGAACATGCGGCCGTTGACACCGCCCAGAAACAAGATAGCCATGGCGATGGCCGCGATCACCATGAAGGCGCCCATATCGGGTTCGGCCAGCAGGAGCACACCCGCAATGGCCACCGAAATGGCCATCGGAATCACAGCTTGCAGAAAGTCCTCGCGCGCGTCCATCTTGCGCACCATGTAGCCGGCGGCATACATGGCTATGGCAAGCTTGGCCAGCTCGGAGGGCTGAAAGTTCAGTACGCCGAGCGGAATCCAGCGACGTGCGCCATTGACATCCTTGCCCACAAACGTCACCAGCACCAATGCCAACAACAGTAACGAACAGACAAAAATCCAAGGCGCGTACTTCTCCCATGTACTGATGGGCACTTGCAGGACAACGAGCACGCACAGCAAGGCGATACCAACGGACAGAACGTGACGCAGGGCGAAGTGGGTGGACGCATAACGCGCAAATTTTGGGTTTTCGGGTAGCGCCACCGTAGCCGAATAGACCATGACGATGCCGAGCGCCAACAGTGCCACCACCGCCACGACCAAGGCTTCGTCGAAGCCTCGCTGGCGCGTGGGTTGACTGCGGGATGTGGTCATCCAATCGCGAACCGGGATGCCTTTGCCGCCCGCGCGGACCGAAACGGTCCGTAGCGTGGACAGCATTGCTTTGAGCGCGTAGAAACCAAAGTAGGCGCGCGAGCTCATACCAGCACCCCGAGATCTTGGGCCATCGCCTGCACCGCAGCCACGAACACCTCGGCGCGATGCCCGAAGTTGCGAAACATGTCGAGGCTGGCACATGCGGGGCTGAGCACTACCGCATCGCCAGCGTGTGCCTGCTCGAACGCCCAGCGGGTGGCCGACTCCAAGCTCTCGCAACGTTGCATCGCAACGCCGCTGCCGCCGAGCGCCTGCTCGATCAAGCCCGCGTCGCGGCCGATCAACGCCACGCCACGCGCATAGCGTTGCACCGGGACCAGCAAAGGCGAGAAGTTCTGCCCCTTGCCGTCGCCACCGAGAATCACCACCAACTTGGCAGGCGCCCTGTCGGCGCCCAGGCCGTCGAGCGCTGCGACGGTCGCTCCGACGTTGGTCCCCTTGCTGTCGTCGTAGGCATCGACTTCGCGGATGGTGGCGACGAACGCCACCCGGTGCGGCTCGCCGCGGTACTCGCGCAGCCCGTGCAGCAGAGGCGCGAGCGGACAGCCTATGGCGCTGGCCAACGCCAGCGCGGCCAGCGCATTGGCAGCGTTATGGCGCCCACGCACCTGCAGAGCATCGGCCGGCATCAGTCGCTGCAAGACGATCTCATGGACTTCTCCCCGGCGTAGCTTGTGCGTCGGGTCGGCTTCGTGCGCCCGCACCAGCCAAGTCATGCCGTTGTCAACGATCAGCCCAAAGTCACCCTGCCGTTGCGGAACGTCGCGACCGAAGCGGATCACGGCGCGTGGCGCCGGTGTTGCATGACGGCCCTTACCGGCGCTTTTTTCGGGCATAGCCTCAGGCACCATCTCGCGTACCAGTGCGTCGTCCTGGTTGACGACCATGACCCCTTGACTACCAAACACCCGCGCTTTGTCGGCAACATAGGCCGGCATCGAGCCGTGCCAATCGAGATGGTCTTGCGTGATGTTGAGCACCACCCCCGCATTGGGCTCGAAGCCTTGCACGTTGTGCAACTGGAAGCTGGAGAGTTCGAGTACCCAGACTTCGGGCAGGTACGCCATTCCGACCATCGCGGCTTCGTTCGCAGGCGAGCGATCGAGTGCAGCCATCAGCGTACTCAACATCGTCGGTCCGATATTGCCAGCACAGGCCACGCGCTTGCCAGCGCGCTTGACCAGCAGCGCGGTCATGGACGTCGTGGTGGTCTTGCCGTTGGTGCCGGTGATGGCCAGCACCTGTGGCGCATAGCCGGCTTGAGTCTTGAGGTCTGCCAGCGCCTGCACGAACAAATCGAGTTCGCCCTGAACCGGGACGCCGCGTTCGGCGGCCGTGACCAACAGCGGCGCAATACGGCCGTCGCTGGGGGCGAGGCCGGGGCTCCTCAAAACACGTTGCACACCGTCCAGCAGCGATGGCTCGAGCACGCCGCGCGCCAGCGTGGCCGTGGGCACGAGTTCGGTCAAATCCCGCGCCTGTGGCGGCGCCTCGCGAGAGTCCCACACACGAACCTGCGCGCCATTGCGTGCACACCAGACAGCCATGCTCAAGCCGGTAGCGCCTAAACCGAGCACGAGCACCTTGGTGTCCTTGAGGTTGTTCATCACCGCAGCTTCAAACTCGACAACCCGACCAGGCACAAGAGCATGGTGATGATCCAAAAACGCACGACGACTTGCGTTTCCTTCCACCCGGACTTTTCGAAGTGGTGGTGCAGGGGAGCCATCTTCAGCATGCGACGGCCTGAGCCATAGCGCTTTTTGGTGTACTTGAACCAAACCACCTGCAGCATGACCGACAAAGCTTCGGCGACGAAGATGCCGCCCATGATCGCCAGCACGATTTCCTGGCGCGTGATCACGGCGATTGTTCCGAGCGCGCCGCCCAAAGACAAAGCACCCACGTCGCCCATGAACACCTGTGCCGGGTAAGCGTTGAACCATAAAAAAGCCAAGCCCGATCCAGCCATCGCGGCGCAGAAGATCAGCAACTCGCCAGCGCCTGGGATATACGGGAAAAGCAGGTACTTCGAGTACACGGCGTTGCCCGTGACGTAGGCGAATACCCCCAGCGCCGACCCCACCATCACCACCGGCATGATCGCCAAGCCGTCGAGCCCATCGGTCAGGTTGACCGCGTTGCTGGCACCCACGATCACCAAGTAGGTCAGAATGATGAAGCCATACACACCGAGCGGATAACTCACCGTCTTGACGAAGGGCAAGATCAAGTCCGCCGTGGGTGGCAGGTCATTGGAAAAGCCACTTTGCACCCAACGGATGAACAGTTCCAGCACGCGCAGGTTCGAGGTCTCCGAAACACTGAACGCCAGGTACAGCGCGGCAGTCAACCCAATCACGGATTGCCAAAAGTACTTCTCGCCCGATGGCATGCCTTCGGGGTTCTTGCGCACGACCTTGCGCCAGTCGTCCACCCAACCGATGGCACCGAACCCGCCGGTCACCAGCATCACGATCCAGACAAAGCGGTTGCTCCAATCGAACCACAACAAGGTCGACGCACCGACGCCGATCAGGATCAGTACGCCCCCCATCGTCGGTGTGCCGGTCTTGCTGATGTGCTCGACGACACCGTAACTGCGAATCGGCTGACCAATCTTGAGTGCGCTCAGGCGCCGGATCACCCACGGGCCAAACGCGAGACCGATCAGCAGTGCGGTCATCGCGGCCATGACCGCACGGAAGGTAAGGTACTGGAACACCCGCAAAAAACCGAGCTCAGGAGAACTCTGCTGCAACCATTGCGCCAGACTAAGCAGCATGAAAGTCCCCGGCAACACCGGCGGATTGGCCCGCCCGCAGCGCCAACACAACCTGTTCCATCTGCATGGAGCGAGAACCCTTGACGACTATGGAGGTAGCGGCAGGCGCTTCGGGGATCGCCGCTAGCAGCGCAGCCATGCTGTCAAAGTGGCGCGCGCTACCGAAGGCGCGTGCCGTGTGCAAGCAATGAGCGCCCAGGGTCCACAGCTTGTCTATGCCACGCAGCTTTGCATAAGTCCCGATTTCACTGTGAAATGCAGGGCCTTGGTTGCCGACTTCGGCCATGTCGCCCAGCACCAGCCAGCGCGGTCCATCGAGTTGAGCCAGCAGATCGATCGCAGCGCGCACCGAATCGGGATTGGCGTTGTAACTGTCGTCTACCAGCGTGATTTCCTTGCCGGCGCGCCGCATGCGCTGCACCTGCGAGCGGCCCTGCACCGCCGCGAACGCCTCCAACCCGCGCCGCACCGCGTCCAGCGGGCAATCGATGGCCAACGCACAGCTCGCAGCGGCGAGCGCATTCTTCACGTTGTGCAGACCGGCCACGCGCAACGAGAACTCGCACGGGCCAGCCGTCGTGCGCAGTTCAATGGTCCAATGGTCTCGCCGCCATTCGCTGTGGGCAGTGATATCCGCACCCGTGTCTATACCCTGGTCGAGCGCGAACGTCAGTGTCTTGCGATGGCCTGCTAGGTCACGCCATAGATCGGTGTGCGCATCGTCGGCGGGAAACACGGCAACGCCGTCAGCACGCAGCGCGGCGATCGCCGCGCCGTTTTCGCGCGCCACCGCCTCGACGCTGTGCATAAACTCCTGGTGCTCGCGCTGCGCGTTATTGACCAACGTCACAGCGGGCGCAACCATCGCGGCCAGCTGCGCGATCTCGCCGCGGTGGTTCATACCGAGTTCGACCACGCCAGCCCGGTGCCAGGTCGTGGCATCCTGGCGCAGGCGCAAGAGCGTGAGCGGCACGCCGATATCGTTGTTGAAGTTGCCCTCGGTCGCGAAGGCGCCATCGCCGAGCCACGCGCGCAGAATGGCTGCGATCATCTGCGTGCACGTCGTCTTGCCGTTGCTGCCCGTGACCGCGATCACCGGCAGTTCAAACTTGGCGCGCCAGGCGGCGGCCAATTCGCCCAGTGCAGCGCGCGTATCGGCGACCAGGAGGCCCGGTAATCCGGCTTGCTCAAGTCCGCCTTCGGCCAGCGCCGCTGCCGCACCCGCAGCGCGCGCCTGCGGCAGGAAATGATGCGCATCGAATCGCTCACCGCGCAGCGCAACGAACAAATCCCCGCTGCGCAGGCTTCGAGTATCCGAATGCACACGCGCGATGCCCACGTCGGCGTCGCCGACCAGCTGGGACGCGGGCAGCAAGGCGTGTGCTTGCACCAGCGTCATCACGCGGTACCCCCACCAGAGCGGGCTAAGCGCGTGCTGCGCTCGCCCAGCAGCGCCTGCGCTACGGCCACGTCAGAAAATGGATGTTTGACCTCTTCGATCTCCTGGTAGTCCTCGTGGCCTTTGCCGGCGATGAGCACGACGTCGCGCGCATCGGCCAACTTGAGCGCGTGGGCGATGGCCTCCAGCCGGTCTTCGATCACGTCCACATGCTCGCACCTGTTGATGCCCAGCTGAATCTGGGAAATGATGCGGCTGGGCGACTCGTGACGCGGGTTATCGCTTGTCACCACCACCCGAGCGGCTAGCCGCTCGGCGATGGCACCCATCGAAGGGCGCTTGCTGGCGTCGCGGTCGCCTCCGCAGCCGAATACGCACCACAGCGCGCCACCGCGCGCACGCGCAACGGGCCGCAGCGCGAGCAGGGTTTTCTCTAGCGCGTCGGGCGTGTGGGCGTAATCGACGATGACTGCGGGTCCCTCGGCATTGGCATTGACGCGCTGCATGCGCCCTGGGGCTGGCGTGAGCTGGCTGCAAACCGTGGCCGCGTCTTGCAGCGAAACGCCGAGCGCGCGAAGACCGCCGATGGTGGCGAGCAGGTTAGCAACGTTGTAGTCACCGATCACGGCAGTGCTCACCGGTACCACCGTGTCTTTCTCGTGCAGGTCGAAGCGCAAGCCAGAGTTTCGGTAGCCCACCGCGCTGGCGTACAAGCGGGCATCGCTACGTG
>JAOTTZ010000370.1 GCA_029864165.1 Burkholderiaceae bacterium | reverse complement strand
AAGAAGGTTTTCATCAAGACCTTCGGTTGTCAGATGAACGAGTACGACTCGGCGAAGATGGCCGACGTGCTACACGCCGCGCAAGGCTATGAGCCCACCGATGATGTCGAGCAAGCTGACCTGGTCGTGTTCAACACCTGCTCGGTACGCGAGAAGGCGCAGGAGAAAGTGTTCAGCGACCTTGGTCGCGTCAAGCACCTCAAAGCCAAGGGTGTGCTGATTGGTGTCGGCGGCTGTGTAGCCAGTCAGGAGGGCGCGGCCATCGTCCAGCGAGCGCCTTACGTCGATGTAGTCTTTGGCCCGCAGACGCTGCATCGCCTGCCCGAACTTTTAGACCAGCGGCGCGAGCAGCAGCGCTCACAGATAGACATCAGCTTCCCCGAGATCGAGAAGTTCGATCACCTTCCACCGGCGCGCGTGGCAGGTGCAACCGCATTTGTCTCGATCATGGAGGGTTGCTCGAAGTATTGCAGCTACTGCGTCGTGCCCTACACGCGCGGCGAAGAGGTTTCGCGCCCGCTCGACGACGTGCTGACCGAAGTCGCCGGCCTGGCCGAGCGGGGTGTCAAAGAGGTGACGCTACTGGGCCAAAACGTCAACGCCTACCGCGGCAACATGGGCCGAGGCAACCAAGCTGCCAGTGAGATGGCCGACTTTGCGCTGCTGATCGAGTTCGTGGCAGAAATCCCCGGCATTGCGCGCATTCGCTACACGACCAGCCACCCCAAAGAGGTCACGCAGCGCATGATCGATGTATACAGCCGGGTACCGAAGTTAGTCAACCACGTGCATCTGCCGGTGCAGCACGGCAGCGACCGCATTTTGACGGCCATGAAGCGAGGCTACACCGCGATCGAGTACAAAAGCATGGTGCGCAAATTGCGCGCAGTGCGGCCCGGTATCAGCATCTCCAGCGACTTTATCGTCGGCTTTCCTGGCGAAGCTCAAGAAGACTTCGCAAAGACGATGCGGCTGATCGAAGACGTCAGCTTCGACGCCAGCTTCAGTTTTGTTTTCAGCCCTCGCCCCGGCACGCCGGCCGCGGCGTTGCGCGACGATACGCCGAACGCAGTCAAGCTAGCGCGCTTACAGCAGCTTCAAGCGGCGATCGACACCAATGCCCGGCGTATCAACGAAAGCCGCGTCGGCACCGTTCAGCGCATCCTGGTCGAAAGCCCCGCTCGCAAAGACCGCACCGAGTTGATGGGCCGCACCGAGTGCAACCGCGTCGTGAACTTCGCGGGCGAGCCGGACCTGGTCGGGGAAATGATCGACGTGTCGATCACCGGCACCGCCGCGCATTCGTTGCGCGGCGAAGTGTTTTCAACGCAAGCCACGGCCTTGCCGGCTTGACATGGCTGCGTTGAATAACCGTGAGCAAAATGCGCGTGGTGGTGGGCTTGAGCGGCGGTGTCGATTCCGCCGTTGCGGCCTACCTGCTGCGCCAGCAAGGCCACGAGGTGGTCGGCCTGTTCATGAAGAACTGGGAAGATGACGACGACAGCGAACATTGCGCTTCAAAGATCGACTTCATCGACGCCACCGCAGTGGCCGACGTGCTGGGCATAGAGATCGAGCATGTGAACTTTGCCACCGAGTACAAAGACCGTGTGTTCGCCGAGTTCCTGCGCGAGTACCAAGCCGGGCGCACACCCAACCCCGACGTGCTGTGCAACGCCGAGATCAAGTTCAAGTCTTTTCTGGACCACGCATTGCGCTTGGGCGCGGAAAAAATCGCCACCGGGCATTACGCCAGAGTGCGTTGGCGCGAGGGTTGTTTTGAGTTGCTCAAGGCAGCAGACCCGCTGAAGGATCAAAGCTACTTTTTGCACCGGCTCACCCAGGCGCAACTGGAAAAATCAATGTTCCCGCTGGGCGCGATGCGAAAAACCGAAGTGCGTCGAATAGCTGCTGAGATCGGCTTGCCCAATGCACGCAAAAAAGATTCAACCGGCATTTGCTTCATCGGCGAGCGGCCATTTCGCGAGTTTTTGAGCCGCTACCTCGCCAATACGCCAGGCCCGATGAAAGACGACCGCGACCATGTTGTCGGTGAGCACATGGGCCTGAGCTTTTACACGCTGGGTCAGCGCAAAGGCATCGGCATAGGTGGGCGCAAGAGTCACAAAGGCGCCAAGGGCGGCAGCGAGCATGGGCCTTGGTTCGTCGCCCGCAAGGACATGGCGACCAACACCTTGTACGTTGTGCAAGGGCACGAACACCCGTGGCTGCACGCTAACGCGCTATCCGCTGACGGTGCGAGTTGGGTATCGGCACGCGCACCTGCGGCTGGCAGTTACGCTGCCAAGACGCGCTACCGCCAGGCCGACGCAGCCAGCACCTTCCTGGCTACTGGCGACACCAGCTTCGAGCTGGATTTTTCTCGACCGCAATGGGCCATGACGCCGGGGCAATCGGCGGTGCTCTATAGCGGCGAAGTTTGTCTCGGTGGTGGCGTGATCGCCAGCCCTACTGCGTACGCGCCGGCGGCGCCAAGTAGCTACCAGCGCGCTGTTTGCGGATCAACTGGTTCTTGACTTCCCACTGCGTGGCGGCATCAAGCGGCGCCAAGTAGCGCACGTCACCCTCGCTTTGTACGGCGATGAGCACACCGTTCTCAAACAACAGCCGGTTGCACAACAGGCGGGGGACTTTCTCACCCGGTGTCAAAATGCCCGCAAGGTTCAAGGGATCGGCAGCGGAGATGGAGACGCGTTCGTTACCTGGCCTGTTTGCGATCTTGCGCAACGCCGCTACGGCATCTGGCAGCGCAAACTGCTCGCCGGAAAAACCACTGACAAAGCGACCGCCGCGCACTTCGCCGCGGGCTTCGAGCCGCCGGTAGACGTAGTACAGATCGCGCCAGGGCGGCAATCCTTCTTCGCGTTCC
>JAOTTZ010000369.1 GCA_029864165.1 Burkholderiaceae bacterium | reverse complement strand
GATGCTGTTGGAGCCGTGGCTCGCCATTCGACACCGGCGCCGAGCACTTCGCGCCGCTGCAAACCCGGACGCGGAGGACTGAATGAAACCGCGTCACAAACGCTTGGCGATCATCGGCGGCATTGTGGGCGCCGTCGCTGTCGCCGCGGGCCTGGTGCTCAACGCGTTTCAAAGCAATCTGGTATTTTTCTATTCACCTTCGCAGGTGTTGGCCAAGGAGGCACCGATGGGTCGGACGTTTCGCGTCGGTGGCCTGGTCAAGCCGGGCAGCGTCCAGCGCAACGGCACCGAAGTTCAGTTTGCGGTGACCGATACCGCGCAGACGATCGTCGTGAAGTACACGGGTATCCTGCCCGACCTCTTTCAGCAGGGTAAAGGCGTCGTTGCGCAGGGCCGCTTGGGTGACGATGGCGTATTCATTGCGCACGATGTATTGGCCAAACACGACGAGAACTACATGCCGCCTGAAGTCGCCGAAGCGCTCAAGCATGCACAGACGACGAACGAAAAGCTCGCCGACTCGGTGGTTTCCGGAGATGCGCAATGATTCCCGAACTCGGGCAGATGGCGCTGATGCTGGCGCTGGCCGTGGCGCTGATCCAGGGTAGCTTACCCATTGTCGGCGCCGCGCGCGGGCGCCTGGACTGGATGGCGCTGGCCAGGCCTGCCGCGCAAACGCAATGCCTGCTGGTGGTCATGGCCTTTGGTTGCCTGGCCGCTTCGTTCATCCAGAACGACTTTTCGGTGTTGTACGTTGCGTCCAACTCGAACTCGGCGCTGCCGATCTACTATCGCTTTGCCGGTGTCTGGGGTGGGCACGAGGGTTCGTTGCTGCTGTGGCTGCTGATGCTCAACCTGTGGACGCTGGCGGTTGCGCAGTTCAGCGCGCATCTGCCCCCACCCGTGATCGCGCGCATCCTCGCCGTGATGGGCCTGATCAGCGTCGGTTTCTTGTTGTTCACGTTGATCACCTCCAACCCTTTCGAACGCCTCTTGCCGGCGGCGCCAGACGGCCGCGACCTCAATCCCCTGCTGCAAGATCCGGGCATGGTCATCCACCCGCCCATGCTCTACATGGGTTATGTTGGATTTTCGGTAGCGTTTTCGTTTGCCGTTGCCGCGCTGATCGGCGGCAACCTGGACTCGACCTGGGCGCGCTGGACGCGACCGTGGACCACGGCCGCGTGGGTTTTCCTGACGCTGGGCGTGGCCTTGGGCAGCTGGTGGGCGTACTACGAGCTTGGCTGGGGCGGTTGGTGGTTCTGGGATCCGGTGGAAAACGCCTCGTTCATGCCTTGGCTGGTCGGTACCGCGCTGATCCATTCGCTGGCGGTGACCGAAAAGCGCGGCGCATTCAAGTCGTGGACGGTGCTGCTGGCCATCATGGCATTTTCGTTGTCATTGCTGGGCACTTTTCTCGTGCGTTCGGGCGTGCTGTCGTCGGTGCACGCCTTCGCCACCGACCCCGGCCGCGGCTTGTTCATCCTCGCGTTCCTGGTCGTGGTGATCGGCGGCTCGTTGGCCTTGTATGCGTGGCGTGCGCCCAAGGTCGGCCTTGGCTCGCGCTTCGAGCTGGTCTCGCGCGAGTCTATGCTGCTGGGCAATAACGTGATGCTGGTCGTGGCGATGGCCACCGTTTTGCTCGGAACACTGTACCCCCTGGCGCTCGACGCGCTGGGGCTGGGCAAGATCTCCGTCGGGCCGCCCTACTTCGACAGTGTGTTCGTCCCGCTCATGACACCGGTGATCTTTCTGATGGGCGTGGGGCCGCTGGCGCGTTGGCGCCAAGCGGCACTGCCCGACCTGGCGCATCGCTTGCGATGGGCGATGGCGCTGACCGTGATCGCCGCATTGCTGACGGGTTGGCTAGCAGGGCGCATCTCGGCGATGGCCACGCTGGGATTCATGATGTCCTGGTGGATTGTCTTTTCGGTGGCGACCGATTGGTTCGAGCGCCTGCGGCCGCGTGGTGCTGCCGCAAACGCGGCCCAGCTCATCGCCCGCATCAGCCTGTTGCCACGGTCTATGGTGGGCATGACGCTGGCGCATCTGGGCGTCGCCGCGTTTGCGTTTGGCGTCAGCATGGTCAGCACCTATCAGATCGAAAGAGACCTGAAAATGGACATCGGTGACACCACCGAACTAGCCGGCTATGTGTTCGCCTATCGGGGCGTGCGCGACGTACAAGGGCCGAACTACATGGCCGCCCAGGGTCTGGTCGAGGTCACCCGCGACGGTAAACAGGTTGCCACCATGCGGCCGGAAAAGCGCGTTTACCGCGTGCAGCAAAACCCGATGACCGAGGCCGCAATCGCATCGGGCTTTACGCGCGACCTCTACGTGTCGCTCGGCGAACCGGTCGAAGGCCAGGCCTGGATCGTGCGCGTCTACTACAAACCGTTTGTCGGTTGGATTTGGGGTGGTTGCGTGCTGATGGCGCTCGGTGGCGTGTTGGCGGCCTCGGACCGGCGCTACCGGACGAAGAATCCCCAACGGGTCGAGGCCCAGCTCACACCAGTGGCAACGAACCCGACATGAAGAATCTTCGCTTCATCCTGCCGCTGGCGATCTTTGCATTGCTGGCGGGCTTACTGGCGGCTGGCTTGAGGCTCGATCCCCGTGAGGTGCCTTCGCCCTTGATCGGCAAGCCAGCACCTGGCTTCACCTTGACACGGCTTGACGATCCCGGCCAGACGGTCAACCGCGATGACATGCTCGGCAAGGTATGGATGCTCAACGTTTGGGCTTCGTGGTGCGCTGCTTGCCGCGAAGAACACCCACACCTGCTAGCGCTTGCCCGTAGCAAGTTGCTGCCGATCTACGGGCTGAACTACAAGGACGTGCGCGACGATGGGCTGACTTGGCTGGCCCGCTTCGGCGACCCGTACGACGTGTCGCTGTTCG
>JAOTTZ010000368.1 GCA_029864165.1 Burkholderiaceae bacterium | reverse complement strand
CACGCCTGCGTACTACGACTACAACTGGACGGTGCACAGCGACATGCCCGCGACGCTGCGCGACAAGATCAAGCAAGCGTTCCTCGACCTGGACCCCAGCACGCCAGAGGGCGTTGAAATACTGAAGCTGCAGCGCGCGACGAAATTTTTGCCGACCAAAGTCGCCAACTACGACGACATCAAGGTAGCGGCTGAGAATGCCGGGTTGCTGAAGTAGTTGTCGCACCTTGCGCTGAACGCGGTCAGCGTTCGCTACCCTGGAGCATCCGCTGACGCGTTCGTTCTGCGCGAAGCAAACCTAAGCGTTGCTCGCGGCGAAGCGTTGGCGGTGATCGGGCCTTCGGGCGCCGGCAAGACCACGCTCTTGTTGGCCGCGGTATGTGCACTGCCACTTGCTTCGGGTGACTTGTCCTTGATGGGGCAACGGCCGTGGACGTTGTCGCGCCGTTCGCTGCATGCATTGCGTGCGAGGCTTTTCCTAGCGCCGCAGACACCGCCGCTGCCGCCGCGTCAACGGGTCGTTACGGCTGTGCTTGCGGGCAGGTTGTCGCAGCAGGGTTTGGCCGCCAGCCTGCGCTCCTTGTTTTACCCCAGCGACATTCCAGCCGCGCGCAATGCCTTGGCACACTTCGATTTGGCCGACAAGCTGTTTGAACGTGTCGATAGGCTCTCGAGCGGCGAGCGCCAGCGGGTGGGTTTGGCGCGTGCGCTGGTTTCGGGGGCGGAATTGCTGCTGATCGACGAGCCTCTATCTGCCCTGGACCCGGCGCGGGCCGGGCAAGCGATCGCCAGCCTGCGCACGGCGGCGCGAGAAAGCGGGGCGACGCTCATCACCACGTTGCACCAGGTGGAGGTTGCGCGCGCGAGTTTCGAGCGCATTGTCGGCTTGCGCGCTGGCCGCGTGATGTTCGATCTTCCGGCCGCCAAAGTGAGCGACGCGATGCTGCGCGAACTCTACGCCGATCACGAAGACGAGTTGACGCCGGACCGCCAAGGAGCGACGCCCGGAATCGGTGCCTCACCACCCGTACCGGCGCGGATGCCCGTGGCAACTTTTCGCTGAGCGATGACTGCGGTTGCGGCTTCGTACGACCCGGCGTGGCGTGGTCGGGTGGGTGTGTTGCTGTTGGCCGCCGTGCTGCTGTGGCCAGCTCTGGTGTGGACCGAGTTCAAACCATGGGAAGTGTTCGATGCGCAAAGCCTGAAATCAACGGGCAGGTTTTTGCGCGATTTTGTTCCGCCACGCCATGACCCTGAGTTTTTGCACTTGATGCTGCTGCAGACCTGGCGCACTGTGGCCATCGCCACCGACGGGTTGGTGCTGGCCTTCTTGGTCGCGGTGCCGTTGGCGTTGGTGTCGAGTGCGCAGATGTCGATTTCGTCGCTGAGTGGTCGCATGGCCCGTGGCCCTTATGCGTTGCGGCAGACGGCACGCTGGGCGGCCATCGTGTTGCGCAGTATTCCCGAACTGGTGTGGGCGCTGCTGCTGGTGCGTGTGGTAGGCCTGGGGCCAACGGCTGGTGTCATTGCGATCGGCATCACCTACGGCGGCATGCTCGGCAAGGTGTACGCCGAGATACTGGAAAGCGGCGAAGCTGCCGGCACGCAGGCGCTGCTGCGCAACGGCGCGGGCCGTTTGCAGGCGTTCTTTTACGGCACGTTGCCGCAATGCTCGACCGAGCTGGTGGGTTACACGGTGTACCGTTGGGAGTGCGCCATCCGCTCGTCCGTCGTACTGGGTTTCGTCGGCGCGGGTGGACTGGGGCAGGAACTCGACAACGCAACGAAGATGTTCGCCGGAGCCGAGGTCAGCGCCATCCTCATCATCTTCATCGCGTTGGTGGCTATTGCCGATCGCATGAGCGCGTGGTTGCGTAAGGAACTCGGATGAATGTTTTGGCCGAACAGGTCTTTGCCCGTGCTCGTTGCAGGGCTTGTTGGGTCTACGCCGGCCTGGTCGCCTTGGTCGTCGCGAGCTTTTGGACGCTAGATTTGAAGTGGCGTGAGTTCCTCGCACCCGATGCGCTGGTCACGATGGCAAGGTTCGCGGGTGAGTTCTTCCCACCACAGATGTCGGCTCCTTTTCTGTTCCGGACAGGCAACGCGCTGCTGGAAACGCTGGCAATGTCGGCGCTCGGCACATTGATCGCGGCGCTGCTGGGCATTGTGGTGGCGTTGCCGGCCAGCAAGACTTCAGCCGACGATCCGGCGTTGTTCAAGCCGCTGGCGCGCTTCATGCTGAACGCGCTGCGCAGCATTCCCGAGTTGGTGTGGGCTGCTTTGTTGCTCATCGCTGCGGGCTTAGGGCCTTTTCCCGGCACGTTGGCGCTGGCCTTGCACACAACAGGCGTGCTTGGGCGCTTGTTTGCAGAGAGCTTGGAGAACGCAACACCGGGCCCGGCCTTTGCCTTGCGTGTGCGCGGGGTGAGCGAGTTGCGTGTATTCCTATACGCCACGCTGCCGCAGATTTGGCCGCAGGTAGTGAGCTACACGCTTTATCGTTGGGAGAACAACATCCGCGCCGCCGCCGTGTTGGGTGTCGTCGGCGCCGGTGGTCTGGGGCAGATGCTGAGCTATCACCTGGCGCTGTTTCAGATGCGCGAAACATCGACCGTATTGCTGGCGATGATCATCTTGGTGGCGCTGGTCGATGCGCTGAGCTATGTCGCGCGCCAACGCCTGAGTCGCTGATACATTGCGCTTTATGACCGAAAGACACGATCTCGCCGGCAAACACATTGTGCTCGGGCTCACCGGCGGCGTTGCTTGCTACAAGGCGGCCGAGCTGGCGCGTTTGCTGGTCAAGGCCGGCGCCACCCTGCAAGTAGTGATGACCCAGGCGGCAGAGCAATTCATCACCGCGGTGACGATGCAGGCGCTGTCCAACCGCAGCGTCGTCAGCAGT
>JAOTTZ010000367.1 GCA_029864165.1 Burkholderiaceae bacterium | reverse complement strand
TCGCGCCTCGGCCTCAAAAACGTTGCGGCCGGCATCGACCTTGGCCACCGGCATCACGCGTTCGATGACCAGTGGGAATCGGTGCTGGGGCAAGGCCGACAGCGTGACCGCGCCGCTCGCGCCAGGCCGCACATGGCCGACGTCGCGTTCGTCAATTTCCAGCATGACACGGAACTCGCGCGAAGGTGTCAGCGTGAGCAGCAAGTCACCACGTTTGACGGGCGTGCCGAGTTGTTGTGTCAAATCACCTTTGATCACCAGCGCGTCAAACGGCGCCAGCAGCCGCGTGCGCGCGAGTTGCTGGTCGACCAAGGCGAGCTGGGCCCGGCTTTCGGCTGCACGCGCGTCGGCAACCACAAGCTGGGTGCGGTCGGCCTTGGCCTGTGCCTCAGCGAACGCATGCTCATGGCGCGCGACCTCGGTCTCCCAGCGACGGTGCTCCAGGCGCAAGTCTTCGTCGCTGAGCTCGGCCAGCAGTTGGCCCTCGCGCACCGCGTCGCCAGCGCGGACATGCGCACTTTTCAGAAAACCGTCGACCGGCGCGACCACAGCGCGCTGCACCTGACCTTCCAGCCGCGTCGTCGCGCTGATTTGGAAGCTCCACTGTGATCCCAGCAGCGCCACCAGGGCGCCGATGGCGGTCAGTGAGCCCATCAGAAGTGCCCGACGTTGGCGGGTTGCCAGCCTGCCGAGTTTGACGCTCAGCCCGCCGCGCAGACGTTGAAACGCCGAGCGTTGGTGCTCGAACTTGAGCAATAGCAAGGGCGCGAGCGCTTCGGTAATGGCCTCTATATGGCGCACCGTCACGGCGTCGAACGGCGACGCCTGTGGCCGCTCAAGGGTCAATGCGCCCACTGCCGTACCGGCGACGAACAGGGGCACAGTCAGCACGCCAATGCCGCTGCTTCGGTGCGCCAGCAAGGCATGGGCGAGCGTGATACGCGGGCGGGCGTCGGGGTGCTGCGGATATGCGATGCTCGCGCCTTGGTCGACGGCCTCGTCCATGGCAGCGCCCACCATGCGGACGAGTGCTTGTTCGTGCCCAAGACTGGCACCGTGCGACAAGCCTTTGACCTGCACGAAGCGGCGTACCGACATGCCTACAAAAACACGGTCGCACGAAAACGCACGGGCGAGCTCGGTGGTCAGTGCGGTCGCTGAGTGGTCGAACTGAGGCGAGGCGAGCGCGGTGCGCATCAGCTTCAGCAGTTCATCGCTTTCCTGTGCTGGGGCGCTGACCTCGGCTGGCACGGGCGGACCGGTGCTGGCCGGGGCTAAGGCCGGGGCTAACTGAGGTTCTGCCAGCGGCGCCGCCAGGCGCATGGCGAGCGTGCCGACAGTGCGGCCTTGCGCGCGCACCCGACGCGTCACGATGCGACGATCGGCGACGGGCGAGGCTGCGCCCGCGGGAACACCCGCTCGCACGGCCGCCCACAAGTCTTCGTCGCGCGGCTGGTCAGTCGGCCAATGGCTCGTACGTGCCGGACACTCGTTCTTGTCCAACACGACCAGCGCAGACGCAACATCACCCCGTTCCCGAACGGTCTTTTCCAGCCAGCGCTGAATTGCCAAGTCGCTCATAGCAACTGACTCTATCGGCCCGGCGCGGTGAATACTGAGAGAAAAAGGTCTAGATTGGCGGCTTTTTTTGTATTTGGGTCGATTCAGCGCTGCCGCCGAGCGCTAGGGTGGGGCATGGAAGCTTTGCCGGACCGTGGCCGATTCAGCCGAGCCGACCGCGCCGGTATCATGGCCCCATCGTCGCTGGGAGGATCGTGCTTGGACATCGCAATGTGGATAAAGGCCACGATCATGGGCATCGTGGAGGGTTTGACCGAGTTTTTGCCCATCTCCAGCACGGGGCATTTGATACTCACCGCTTCGCTGCTCGACTTCACCGGCGACAAAGTCAAGGTGTTCGAAATCGCCATCCAAACCGGCGCCATTTTTGCTGTCATCCTCGTCTACTGGCAGCGTTTGCGCGATACGGTGGTCACCTTGCCCAGCAGCGCGACGGCCCAGCGCTTTGCCCTCAACGTTTTGATTGCCTTTTTGCCCGCGGTCGTCCTGGGGCTGTTGTTTGGCAAGGTCATCAAGGCACATTTGTTCACACCCGTGGTCGTGGCCAGTGCTTTCATCATTGGCGGCTTTGTTATTTTGTGGGCCGAACGCCGGGCCGCGGCCCGCGTCCGCGTTGAGCGGGTCGACGACATGACGCCGCTGGACGCGCTGCTGGTGGGTTTGGTGCAGTGCGTGGCCATGATTCCCGGCACCAGCCGCTCGGGTGCGACCATCATCGGCGGCATGTTGCTAGGCTTGAGCCGCCAGGCTGCCACCGACTTCAGCTTTTTCCTGGCGATACCCACGCTGATCGGCGCCGGCGCCTACAGCCTGTACAAGGAGCGTGCGCTACTCTCAAGCGCTGATGTGCCCTTATTCGCCATCGGGCTGGTGTTCTCGTTCTTGTCGGCGTGGCTTTGCGTTCGCTGGCTGCTGCGTTACATCGCCACCCACGACTTCGTCCCCTTCGCCTGGTATCGCATCGGTTTCGGCATCGTGGTGCTGGTGAGCGCGTGGAGCGGTTGGGTAAGCTGGGAGGAGGCCTAAGAGGAGCCCGCGTCGCGGGCGCAAGCGCACATCATCGCTCATCGCTGCACTCGAGAATCCCCAGACCAAATGCGCTGCAGAATATGAGTTTACTTTTTGTAACGACCCAAAGACTGGAATTGGCCGATTGCAAGGTGCAAAATGCACTCGTACGCCAATTTGGTTTGTGATGCGTATGGGAGGGTGATATAGGTAGGTTCCGTCATGCAGGATGGAGATTGCTGACGGGCGATTTGATACAGGTTTGCACATAAAAGGAGTAGTCATGAGGAGATTGACGTTTACAAGGGCCGTGTTACTTGGGTTAGCGGTGAGCGCAA
>JAOTTZ010000366.1 GCA_029864165.1 Burkholderiaceae bacterium | reverse complement strand
TCCGAGCAACGTGTCGGCATCGTCGCCATCTTTCGGGAAGCTGGCCACGCCCGCACCCGCGCCCACGTCGACGGTGTGATCATCGAGCGTCAGCGGTTGCTCCAGCGCGTGACGGATTCGCCTGGCCGTGTCGCTGCCGGTATCAGCATCGGCCTGCGGAAGACAGACCACGAATTCGTCGCCGCCGAAGCGAGCCAACACATCTTGCTCGCGCATCACACCATGCTGCAGCCGCGCCGCTATCTGACACAGCAGTCGATCGCCAAAGGCATGACCGAGTATGTCGTTCACATGCTTGAAGCGATCGAGGTCGAATATCACTACGGCGCAGGTCTCGCCGGCCGCGCGCGCGCGCTCGATCCGGTCGCGCAGCAGATCACGAAACTGCTCCCGATTCGGCAGCCCGGTTAGCGTATCCCAGTACGCAAGGCGCGCGATCTGCACCTCGCGCTGCTGAATGCCGTTGCGCATGGCCTCGAAAGATTGGGCCAGATCGTGTATCTCATCGCGAGACGTCACCTGCACCGGAGTTGAGTATTCGCCCGCACCAAGCTGGACGGCGCTCTGCGAAAGGGCCTTGATCGGGCCGGTAATTCGCCTCGCGGTGACCACACTGCCCACCCCAAAGACGGCCAGGCCAGCCAAAGCTATTCCTAGGAGAAAAAGCTCCAGCCTGCGGTACGGCGCAAGCGCTTCGTCGACCGAGCGCAGCAAGACGGCCACAACCTCCTCGTCGGTCTGGTTCCCGCCCAGCGCGACGAGGCGTGCACCGTTGTCGTCGCCGTACAGCGCTACCTTCCGCAGCGGAGTGCCATGCGTGAGTTGTGCGGCGATCGGTTGCAGGGCGGTGGCGTGCTCGCCGATCGGCAGCACGCGCCACGCGCCCCCTCGCAGCCGCAACATCAGTCCCATCTTGAGCGAAGACACCTCCTCCATATCGCGCAGCAACTTCCCATTCAGCGGGAATCCCATCGACACGTGGCCGATTAGTTTCGGTGCGTTTACGGGCACGGTCACGAGTTGAAAGGGTTGTTCGTCCAGGACGCGCACCGTCGAGTCCCGAGCGGTCACCGGAGTTGACCTGGCAGCACGGGGTGTCTGCACCAGCGACAGCCCCTGATCGCCATCGATCAGCGTCGACGCCACCAGCCGCCTGTGAGGATCCGTGAATAGTGCGATGCTTGCGCCGATACGAGCGCTCTGATTTTCGAGGGCGTCGACCAGCGTTTCACGATCGCTGCTGGCAATCGCGGACCGAAAACCGTAGTCGGCTGCCAGCAGAAATGCCCCCTCGGAGAGCTGTTGAGCGTTTTGCGCGAGCAGACGGCGCAAGATGTTCTCACCCGTTCGCAGCTCTGCCGCGATCTGAGCGTGGGCGTTAAGGTCGATGGTCTGGCGAATCGTCACCGAGCTTGTTAGCTGCACGAGCAGCAGCAAGCCCATGAAGAGCGCGACAATCCGCACCTCGAGTCGGCGCGAGAATGGCTGCAGCACCTGACGCAGAAGCTGGCGCAGCATATCGACGTCAGTTTTCCGTGACGGCCAAGCTGGCCTTGACTGCCATGCCGCTGGGGCTGGTCGCCACGCGCAGCGGCTGCTCGTGCGGCGGCGCGGAATCGGGTTGAAGAAAGTGCCAGACCCTCAGCCGATGTTCGCCTGCCGGCAGGTCGAGCGTGGCTTGCCCGCGGGCGTCGGTCTTGGCGAAGTACGGTGTGTCCACCACATGCACCCACGCAGTCATCCGGTCGTGGATATTGCAGCCGAGAACGGCAGTGCCCGGCTTGTCGAACAGCACCGGTGCGGCGGGTGTTCCGGCGTAGAGCTTCAGCTCGAACCTGCGGATTGGCGAAAACGAGTACACATGGTGACGCACCGTGTCCAAGTTCGGGAGCGTGACCGACGTGCCGGTCTGGATCACCGTAACCTGCGGCTCGAACTTGCGTCCGCGCTGCGCGATCTGTGCGCTGGTACCCGCGGCCGCCAGCGGGGGGGTGCCGCGCACCATGACCGACACGACCGCGTCGGCCAGTGGCTTCCCGGCGTTATCGGTCACAGTAATGTTCAGTGGCACGGCGTGTGCTCCCGACCCCAGGGCAACAAGAATTGCCAATCCCAGAGCGGCTCGGTGGCGCATTCGCGTGGCCTCAGTGACTGTGGATGGCTGCAGACAACGGGCCGGTGTCGCGTTTCATTGCCGCGAGCAGACCAGGTAACTTGCTATTGGCGCGCCGGCCGGCAAACGTTGGGGCTTGGGTTAGCGCCAGCGAGGTCACGGCGCATGTCTTGCTCGGGCGCGTATCGCCATCACCCTGAAGGCGACGGCGGACGTGGAGAGCAAACTCACGGTTCATTAGGGTTGCCCGGACGAGGCGAACGGTCGATCCGGCGTTCACTGACGGACCGGAATCGGACCCAATACTGATAGTTGCGCCAGGCCGTTGGAGCAAAGGTCTAGCGCAAGCGCTATGCCGTTATCGACGTCCGCACGGAGATCTTGAGCAGCAGGTGCGCGACGCTCGACGTTACGAGACCGTCTAGAGTATGCTGTGGGCGCTTGCGTTGACGGAGGTAGGCACCATGGCTTGGAGAGGTCAGGCAGCGGCATTTGCAGAAATACCTCGTTTTGGTTCTTCGGCTCGTGCGTGAGCCCAAGTGCGTTCACGAGCGCTTTCGCGGTGCTTGTGGCCTCTACTATTGCCAACTTTCCAACGGTCACCGTGAGTGGCGCAGGCAAACGGATTGCGTGAGTGGGAAGAAGCGCCGCAAGGGTAAGTTGCCTGGGCGAGAACGAGTTTTCCTGGCGCATGAAGGCGCGCGCCTCACAGCAACAAGTTGTCGACAAGGCGCGTCGCGCGCGGCAGCGATCACGCCCACGCATGCCGTCGAGCTGCTGAAAGCTTGCTTCACCGCCGGCCAGCCGCGCGATGAG
>JAOTTZ010000365.1 GCA_029864165.1 Burkholderiaceae bacterium | reverse complement strand
GGCGTACGGCACCGTATCGGCAACGGCCAGCCGCACCAGCTCTGCGAGGTCGATGCCCTCGCTGCCGATAGCCTGCACACCAGGCTCGCTGCGCGCCAACGTCAACAATTGCTCGACCAGGCGCACCGCGCGCTCGATGCCAGCGGACAACGCGTCCAGCGCGGCTTCTCGCTCGGCCACTTCATGCAAGCGTCGCAGCCGCGCAATTTGCAGTCGCAGTGCCGTCAACGGCGAGCGCAGTTCATGCGCGGCGTCAGAGACAAAGGCTCGCTGCGCACCAAACGAGGCCGACAGCCGTTGCAGCAGCACGTTGAGCGCTTGCACCAGCGGTGACACCTCGTCGGGCAAGCCATTGAGCGGCAGCGGCTCGAGCGACTCGGCATCGCGCGAGCGCACGTCGCCGGCAAGCCGGCGCAGCGGCTTGAAGGCCAAGGCCACCAGCCACCACCCGACCGCGGCCATCAACGGCGCCATGGCCAACAACGGCACCGCGCTGCGCAGGGCCGCCTGAGCCGCCAAGCGCCGGCGGATGTGATTCGGTTGTGCCACTTGGATCACGCGTTGAGGCGTGACGACACTGTAGGTGCGCCAGGTCTCACCCCGCACCGCCACATCGGCAAAACCCAGCACCGCGCTGGCGGGCAGCTCGTTGTGCGGGCGCGAAGCGTAGATGGTGCGGCCGTCGACGGTCCAGATCTGCACCACGAAATCGAACTCCGGGTCGATGAACGCGTGGGCCTGTGCGCTTGCGATCTCACCTTGGTCGCGCAACGACAAAGCCATTTGGCGCAACTGGTAGTCGAACAGCGCCTCGGTCTCGCGCAGCACGTTGCGATAGGCGGCAAATCCCATCAGCAACGCGCCAATGGCCAGCGTGACCAAGAGTGAGACCAGCAGCCGTGCGCGGACAGAACTCATCGGTGGCGGCCCTCTTACTTTGGCTGCTTTGGGGGCGGCTTGCCCAAGTAGTAGCCGACGCCGCGGACGTTTTGAATCACGTCGGGCCCGAGTTTGCGCCGCAGTTGATGGATGTAGACCGAGACGGCGTTGCTTTCGATTTCCTCACCCCAACCGTAAAGACGGTCTTCGAGTTGAGCGCGCGACAAGATCGCGCCGGGCCGCGTCAGCAGCGCCTGCAATACTGCAAATTCACGTGCCGACAACAGCACCGGCTCGCCATGTTGGGTGACCTGCCGGGTGGCGGGGTCCAGGCGCAGGCCCTCGTGCTCCAACACGGGCTCACCGCGCCCCGCATGGCGCCGCAGCACCGCACGCATGCGCGCGTTCAACTCGTCGAGCTCGAACGGCTTGACGAGATAGTCATCAGCGCCGGCGTCCAGGCCGGCAACGCGGTCGCCGATCGCATCGCGCGCCGTGAGCACAATGACTGGCGTTGTGTCGCGCCGCTCGCGCAGGGCTCGCAACACATCCAACCCATTGCCCCACAGCTGCGCGTTGGGCAAGCCCAGATCCAGCAATACCAAATCGAACCGCTCGGACATGAGGGTGGCGGTGGCCGCCTGCGCGTCGTAGACCCAATCGACCGCATAGCCCTCGTCGCGCAGCGCTTGGCGCAGGCTCTCGCCGATCATACGGTCGTCCTCGACCAAAAACAGTCGCATCTGATGCCTCATTCTCAATAAAGTCACCAACCGGCGACTCAACGCGAAAAGCATACACGCGACGCTTGCACCGCATCAGGTTATCGTTGCACCATCATGCCAAAAATTGTGCAACACACCCTGCTCTCGGTGCGCGACCTGCTGGTTACCACTGGCCCTTTCGCGCTGCTGAGCGTGGCCTTGCTCATCGCCGCTTACTGGATGTTAGACCCCGCTCCACCGCAGCGCGTGGTGCTGGCCACCGGCGTCGAACAAGGGGCGTATGCCGAATTCGGCAAGCGCTACGCTGAGTTGTTGAAGCCGTACGGCATCAGCGTCGAGCTGCGCCACACGCAGGGCGCTAGCGAGAACCTGTCTCTGTTGCGCGACCCCAACTCGGGCGTGGACTTGGGCTTTGTTTTGGGTGGAGCCGACCGCGAGCACGGCGCGGAAGAAAACCCGGACGCCGCGCTGGTGTCTCTGGGCAGCATGTTTTTCGAGCCCGTGTGGCTGTTCTACAGTGAAAAATCGGCGCAAAGGCTGCTGAAGTCGCCGCGTCTGAACTCCTTGTCGCAATTGGCCGGCTGGCGCGTCAACATCGGCGCAGCGGGCAGCGGTGTGCCCGTGTTGATGAACACCTTGATAGAGGCCAACAAGCTCGACGCCAACGCGCTCAAGCTGCTGCAACAACCGCAGACACCCGCCGTGGTGGATTTGCTCGAAGGCCGGATCGACGCACTGGTTCTGGCCTCAGCGCCCGAGGCTTTGATGGTGCAAATGCTGTTGCAAACGCCTGGCATAGCGCTGTTCGACTTTGCGCAGGCTGAAGCCTACTCGCGCCGCTTCGCGTTCATGAGCCCGGTGGTGTTGCCGCGTGGCGTGGTCGACCTGGCGCGCGACATACCCGTGCAAGACGTGCGGCTGGTGGCGTCCACCGCGACGCTGTTGGCCAAGGCGGCGACGCACCCGGCGCTCATACAGCTCTTTGTGCAAGCGGCCGAGCAAGTGCACGGCGGCGCGGGTTGGTTCCAGCGCAAGGGTGACTTTCCAAAAGGCGTCGACGCAGAGCGGCCGCTGGCCACGGATGCGCGGCGCTTTTATCAAAGCGGCCCGCCGTTCTTGCAACGCTACCTGCCGTTTTGGTTGGCCAATTTGATCGACCGCATGTGGCCAGTGCTGGTGACCATCGTGGCCATACTGCTGCCGTTGTCGCGGCTGCTGCCGCCGCTGTACGAATTTCGTGTCCGCTCGCGTGTCTTTCGTTGGTATCGCAGGTTGCGTGAGATCGATAACGCACAGGGTACTCGGCCTGCTGATGAGTTGATGCGTGA
>JAOTTZ010000364.1 GCA_029864165.1 Burkholderiaceae bacterium | reverse complement strand
TGGAAATCCAGGCTAGGAGTATTCCGCTATGAACCGATTCAAACTCGCCAATGCCGTGGCCACAGTCGTTGCGGCCATGACAGCGGGGACGGCAAGTGCCAGTGTCGTTGGCAGCCTTTCCAACTTCGACGTGATCAACGGCACCGGTAAACCCGCCTATGGCTTTGAAATCGAGATCGAAGATTCGAGTTTCGACCATTCCAAGATCACCAGCATTTTCGGCTACGACCGCGACTTCGGGCTGCCTGGCGGCCCAGGCGCGGTGACGCGCTATGGTCGTCCGACGATCACCGACTTGCCGACAGGGGTGTTGATCAGATACGGTGGCATTCTGGGTGGCCCCAGCACGCCCTCCGCCCCCTACAACACCAGTGGCGAAAGCTGCTGGCCGCTCGGCGCGGGCTGGTCGCTGGCAGCGTCATGCGACCACTTTGGCGTCAGCACGCTGGGGCAGCCAGCGGCCACCAAGTACAGTTGGATCGTCGAGACCTCTCCAGGCGTACTGGGGCAGCAAATCGCCGGGATTCCCGCGGTGAACTTTGCCTATAGACCACCCGCCGGCGGACAACCTGGCGCGGTAGGCGCGGTGATTCGCGCCGAAGCCCCTGACCGTGACGAGCCCGAGAACGTGGCCCTGTGGGGCGAAGCGTTCTGGGTCAAAACCTTCAAGACAGAGGTTGAACACAACATAGACTTGGGCGATCTCCTGCGCGGTGATGAAGATCAGGAAGCTGCCGAGGTCGAAGTCGAGTGGAAGATTTTTCAAAAACCCCCCGCTGGTGAAGCTGGCGAGAATGAAGAGCAGGAAGTGGAGGTGGAGCTCGGCGACGCCGACAAGGCGATCATCCGGCGCTACGAGTTCTACAAATACCTCGGCCCGGTGAACGGTGATGACGGCGAAGCCAAGTGCGACGGGGATTGTGAAAATGACCCCCTTGGCCTGCTAGGCGGGCATGCAGACTACGTCGGTGACTTCGTTGGTGCCCAAATGGCCGGCTTCAACGTTGACGACCTGCAAGCGCCGATTGCCCTGATTCCAGAGCCACAAACTTATGCACTGATGCTCGCCGGGCTGGGCTTGGTGGGCGTGGCGGCGCGACGCAGGACTGGGGGCTTGCCCACGCGTTGATCTATTTCGTTTTTCGCGCAGCAACGGCCCCGATCGGGGCCGTTGCTGCGTCTGATGCGACAAAGCTGGTGGCGTGTGCACGCGAGTCAGTCGCTCATGCTCCCGTCGGCGGTGTGAATGACCTTATTGCGGCGCTGTGCAACGATCGGGTTGTGCCGGTACCAAAGGTACCGATGCGCCTGGCTCGCGGGTGAAAAAGCCGCGGCAACTCGAACGCCGCATCGGCGCTCTTGGTATCGAGGTTGCCGGTGGGTTCGTCTGCCGGCAGTAATCAGCATCTGCTTCCAACCGACCACTGACGGTATGCCGGCCGGTCGCGTCACCCCTTGGTGAAAGCATTTCGCGCCGCTCGGGGTGTCACCCGTGGCGCGACCGCGATTGATCGGGATCAATGGTCCGGTCCCCCATTGGCGCGATGATCTCAGCCTGTAGCCGGCCGTTACCCTCATGTTACCCTCATGTCTGCAGCAGCGTTGACTGCCTGCCGCGACGTACTGCCTAAGGAGACGCAAGTGCCAGACCGCCAAGCGAAATTTATCCGCTGGTTTTCTGATCTCAGTATTGCCGACGTTCCATTGGTCGGAGGCAAAAACGCATCGCTCGGCGAGATGTACCGCGAGCTGAGTTCGCAGGGCGTGCGGGTGCCCAATGGTTTTGCGATCACGGCCGACGCGTATCGTTACGTGCTCGATCAGGCCGATGCGTGGTCACGCTTGCACAAGGCGCTAGACGGTCTGGACGTGAAAAACGTTGACGACCTCGCAAGGCGCGCGCAAGTTGCGCGCGAAATCATCTATGGCGCTGTGCTGCCCGAAGATTTGGTGGCAGAGATAGCCGCCGCGTATGCGCAGCTCAAGGCCGAATACGGCGAGCAGTTGACGGTAGCGGTGCGCAGCTCCGCCACCGCCGAAGACCTGCCGACGGCCAGTTTTGCCGGCCAGCACGAAACCTTTCTCAATATCGGTGGTGAGGCCAAGTTGCTCGATGCCGTGCGCTTGTGTTTTGCGAGCTTGTTCAAAGACCGTGCCATCAGCTACCGCGCCGACAACGGCTTCGACGACTTCAAGGTGTTCCTGTCGGTGGGGGTGATGAAGATGGTGCGCTCGGACCGCGCAGCCAGCGGCGTGAGTTTCTCGCTCGACACCGAAACCGGTTTTAGAGACGTGGTGTTTATCACCGGCGCGTATGGCTTGGGCGAGAACGTGGTGCAAGGAACGGTCGATCCGGACGAGTTCTACGTTTTCAAGCCGACGTTCAACCAGGGCCACCGTGTCGTACTCAGGCGCAACCTGGGTGGCAAAGAGATCAGGATGGTGTATTCGAAAGGGGCGGGGCGCGAGACGGTACGCAACGTGCCCACGGCCCAAGAAGATCAGCGGCGTTTTTGCGTCAGCGACGACGAAGTGTTGGCGTTGGCCGAAGCCGCGATCAAGATCGAAAATCACTACAGCGGCAAGGCTGGGCACCCCATGCCCATGGATATCGAGTGGGCCAAGGACGGTCTGGACGGTCAGCTCTATATCGTGCAGGCGCGGCCGGAGACGGTGGCCGCGCAGAAATCTCTCAGCGCGCTCGACGAGTATCAGCTGGGTGCCAAAGGCAAGGTGCGCGTCAGTGGCCGCGCGGTGGGTGGCAAGGTGGCGTCCGGAAAGGCGCGCGTCATCAACGACCTGTCGCAACTGGGCCAGTTTCAAGCCGGTGAAGTGCTGGTTGCCGATACCACCATGCCAGACTGGGGTACGGTGATGAAGATCGCCGCCGCGGTGGTGACCAACCGGGGAGGGCGTACATGCCACGCCGCCATCGTGGCCAGAGAGTTGGGCA
>JAOTTZ010000363.1 GCA_029864165.1 Burkholderiaceae bacterium | reverse complement strand
GGCGTTTGCGCCTGCGACGAAAAGGCGATGTTCTGTATCGCTCAGCATCGCTCACAGCTGAAGGCCGTACAACACGATGCACAGCGCGGTAATCCCCCCAAAGACAAATATCGCCGCAATGATGACGGGAACCGCGGACCAAATCAGTTCAGAGCCCCACGCTTTTCGATCTTGTCCTTGAACCGCGTAGCCCCAGACTTCCCAAGGGCAGTTGAAATAACACCAACGTTCCGCGCCTTTGCCTGGTCCAACGCTTGCGCCAGTCGCGGTCTTCGATGTGGCGCCGGCGATGAGACCGGGAATCAACCAGAAAATCATCCAGCCGATGTAGTTCAGCGTATAGAAAGGACCAAACATGCGGTTCTGCCAGACATGCGTCATTTCGTGCCGATACAAGTCGGTACCGGGGTTGTCTGAGAGGTTGCTCATCACCGACCCTTGGGTGAAAGCAAAGGTGGGTTTGAGCCGAAAGCCACTTTGATACCGATGGCCGTTATGCCTGGTTTCAGTAGCGTGGTTTGCCCAGGCAAAGTTGACTAGGTGGAGTAACAGCCCGTAGTTAACTCCGGCCAGGCCCCAGGTCATGTCCAAGGGAAAGGACAGCCACCCCAATCCTTTCCAATCATGGATTCGCCATACACCATCCATCATCGCTGTGAAGGCGCCAATGACGGTCGCCAGAAAAAGCAGGCCTTCAGGACTGGTTAGCACTCTGGGCCCGCCGATTGCGATGAAATCGTCTATCACGGCCGGGATGAGGAAAAAGAAGTGCCCGAGGACGACGGCCCCGCTCTTGACGTCATTCAACGGTAGCAGGAGCAGCCAGATAAAAGTACGTGCAAGGAATCCCCCTACAACCACCAGCACAAGCGCCTCTACCCCACCGAGGCCTGACTGCTCATCTTGTCCGGTCGTATTGTTTTTGACCTTTACAAGACTACCCACGATCAGTCCCAACAAGCCAAGAACGCCGAGTGATATAAGCGCGGCCACGTCAAGCCCTCTGGCCATGTCAAGATACGCTACGTTCATGTCACCCTCCATCTTTGAATGACGGCGCAGACAGCTGCAGATGCGCCGCGCGGACGCGATTCAGACCTAGATTTTGAGTCTCAACCGCTTGCTGATTCTTGATATTCTTTGATCGAGACAACTTCAGCGACGAAACATTGTGTCATGCACAGTGTGCCCGTCTTGTTGTCAGCCGAGCAGCTTGGGGGCCAAGCCTCCATCATTGCCTCGTCTGTTTTGGCCGGGAGGGGCTTGCCGCCTAGGTGGCTACCTGGGATGCCCGCTTATCAGCCGACAGTTGCTGGGCTGACGTGGAGCGCGGGCGGCAAGCAACGAGGTGCGGTCAACCCTCTTCTACAGCGGGCCTCGAAGGGTTTGAGTTCGCTCGCTGACAGATTTTAACTTTTTTTGTCAATTGACAAAGCAGCGTCAAAACCTGTCAGTTCAAGGCGCGCCATGCCTGCGCACCCGGCGTTCGACACTCACACCAGGGGCTTGAGCTGCTGCAGCAGCGTCGGTACCAGCTCGGTCACCGTGGGGTGGATGTGCACGGCCCGTGAGATGACGGTGTAGGGCTGGCCTGCCGCCATGACGTCCAGCAGCGAGTGCACGACCTCGTCGCCGTTGAGGCCGAGGATGGCTGCGCCAAGCAGCTTTTGGCTGTCGCCATCGACCAGCACTTTCATAAAGCCCTGTGTTTCGCCCGCCTCGCGCGCCCGGCCAACGCGCTGCATCGGCATCTTGGCGATCAGCACCCGGCGGCCGCTGGCCCGGGCCTCGGTCTCAGTCATGCCGATGCGGCCCAGCGCAGGGTCTATGAACAAGGCGTAGCACGCAATGCGGTCAGTGATGCGCCGCGGATCCTTGTCGAACAAATTGGCCACCACGATCTCATGATCGTTCCACGATGTGTGCGTGAAGGCACCGCGACCGTTGCAGTCGCCGACCGCCCAAACGCCTTCGGCGCTGGTGCGGCACTGATCGTCGACGACGATGTATCCGCGCTCGTTGGTGGCTATGCCGGCGTGCTCCAACCCCAGGCCGTCGGTGTTGGGGCGCCGGCCTACGGCCAGCAGCACGTGGCTGCCCACGATGCGTGACTGCTCACCGCTGCACGCTGCGCCGACGGCAATCTGCTCGCCCTCGCGAGCAAGCGACAGGCACTCGGCCCCGATCTGGATGCGAACGCCTTCTTTGTCGAGAATCGAACGGATACCATCCGACACGTCCTCGTCTTCGCGCGGCAGCAAGCGCGGTGAACGTTCTACGACCGTCACCTCGGCGCCAAAGCGGCGCATCATCTGCGCAAACTCGAGACCGATGTAGCTGCCGCCGACGATCACCAGGTGCTGCGGCACTGTCGCCAACTCCATGATCGACACGTTGTCTAACGTCGACACGCTGTCGACGCCGGGCAGATCCGGCCTCACCGAGCGCCCGCCGACGTTGAGGAAGATGCGTGGTGCTGTCAGGCGCCGGTCAGCCACCGCCAGTGTTGCCGGGGCGACGAAACGTGCGTCGCCGACGATCACCTCGGTGTCTTTGAGTCCGCGCATCCACGCCTCTACTGCTTCGCGTGACTGGCGCACGATGTCGTCCTTGCGTGCTTTGACGCGCGCCATTTCGACCCAGAGATCACCGGTGGTGAAGCCATACTCGTCGCCGCGCCGGGCCTGGTGAATAGCGCGAGCGCTGGCCACCAGCGTCTTGGTCGGTACGCAGCCGACGTTGACGCAGGTGCCACCAAAAGCGCCGCGCTCGATCACGGCGGTGCGCAGCCCCTCCTTGCTGTAGCGCGCAGCTATGGCGGGGCCCGCTTGACCGGCGCCGACAATGATTGCATCAAAGGATTCGCTGTGCATACACTCACCTGCTTGCTTGAACCAGCATCGAGTATCTACCATGATCTGGTGTTAACGGGGAGCGCCCGTTCGCTGCGCGAACTTTCG